>NZ_KE148562.1:271-7038 GCF_000410635.1 Comamonas sp. B-9 | reverse complement strand
CTGCACCCAGCGGAGCCAATCGATCCTGCAGATGTGGCGCGGCGCGCGCCTGACCGTGCCCGATGGCCTACCGGTGGTGGGCGCCTCCGGCATCCCGGGCGTCTGGCTCAACACCGCCCACGGCGGCTTTGGCTGGGGGCTGTCGATGGGCTGCGCCCACCATGTGCGCCAGCTGGTCATGGGCCAGAGCACCAGCACCGCCCCAGAAGCGCTGGACCTGCAGCGCCTGCGCTGAGCACTTCGGCGAGCGGCCCGCCCGTAGCCAGAGCCCTGCGCTACGATAGCGCCATGCCCGCTTCTGCCGCTCCGCCCTACCCCGCCCTGCTCTCCAGCGACCAGGTTCGCGCACGCGAGCAATCGCTGGCGGCCACGCTGCCCCACTACCGCCTGATGGCCCGCGCTGGCGAAGCCACCGCCCGCCTGGCCCTGGCCATCGCGCCGCATGCCCGGCATATCTGGGTCGTGTGCGGCGCCGGCAACAACGGCGGCGATGGGCTGGAAGCCGCCATCCATCTGCAAGCCGCTGGCAAGACCGTGCATATCAGCCTGCAGCCCAGCGCCGGCAAGGCCCTGCCCGCCGATGCGGCCCATGCACTGCAACGCGCCCAGGCCGCAGGCCTGGCGATCAGCGCGCAACCGCCCGCCCATTTCGACCTGGCCATCGATGCAGTCTGGGGCATTGGCCTGCGCGCCGGCCGCAGCGCCCCCATTGAAGGCCCCGTACTCGCCTGGCTGCAGCAGCTGCTGGAAACCGATCGCGATGTGCTGTGCATCGACACGCCCTCGGGCCTGCTGGCCGATACCGGCGCCTGGCTGCCCTCGCTAGATCCCCTGGTGCCACCAGCACCCCGAGGACGCCGCTTCACGCTCAGCATGCTGGCCCTCAAGCCGGGGCTTTTTACCTTGCAGGGGCGCGACTGGGCGGGCGAGGTCTGGCTGGCAGCGCTGTCGGCCCACAACCCGGTCTGGCGCTGTGACCAGATTCCCGCCGCCGACATGGATACCTCCTCAGGCACCGGCCAGCTCGTCACCCAGGCGCCAACCCCTCTACCAACCCACAACAGCCACAAAGGCCTGTTTGGCGATGTCGGCGTCATCGGCGGCCAAAGCGCCAGCCACGATGGCCAGGGCATGGAAGGCGCAGCCATGCTGGCCGCCAGTGCAGCGCTGCATGCAGGCGCGGGCAGGGTCATGCTGCATTTGCTGGGCAGCAACCCTGCATCGCCCAGGCCTGGCGGTGTCGCGGCCGACATCATGCTCCGGTCGCTGGAGGCCATGGGCGCACTGCGCGGCAGCCTGGTTTGCGGCTGCGGCGGTGGCAACCTGGTGGCCGGGGTGGTGCCCCAGGCCCTGCAGCATGCAGGCAGCCTGGTGCTCGATGCCGATGCGCTCAACGCCATTGCCAGCCAACCGGCACTACAAACAGCACTGCTGCAACGGGCAGCCCAGGCGGGGGCAAGCGGCGCCACGGTGCTCACGCCCCATCCACTGGAGCTGGCGCGGCTCTTGGGCAGCAGCACCGCGCAGATCCAGCATGACCGCATAGGCGCCGCGCGCCAGGCGGCACGGCAATGGCAGTGCCTGGTGGTGCTCAAGGGCAGCGGCTCGGTCATTGCCGCGCCAGATGGGCGCTATGCCATCAACCACAGCGGCAATGCCCGCCTGTCGATTGGCGGCACCGGCGATGTGCTGGCCGGCTGCATTGGCGCGCACCTGGCCGCTCTAGCACCGGGCAGCAGCTGGGCAGATGCCTGGCAGCCGCTGCTCCATGCCGTCTGGCTGCATGGCCATGCGGCCGATACCTGGCCGCCCGCACGCATGCTGACGGCTTCGCGCCTGGCGCGCAGCCTGCAACGGCCAGGCTGACAACCAGACACGGGCTTAGCCCCGGCCCACAAAAGGCATCTTGGTGGCCATCACCGTGTGGAACAGCACATTGCATTCCAGCGGCAGATTGGCCATGTAGAGCACTGACTGGCCCACGACATCGACATCCATCAGCGGCTCGGGCGCAATCTCGCCATGCGCCTGCATGACGCCCTGGGTCATGCGCATTGCCAGCTCGGTGCCGGCATTGCCCACATCGATCTGGCCGACGGCGATGTTCCACTTGCGGCCATCGAGCGCGGCGGTCTTGGTCAGGCCCATCACCGCATGCTTGGTGGCGGTATAGGCAATCGACATGGGCCGGGGCGCATGGGCCGAGATGGAACCATTGTTGATGATGCGCCCACCCATCGGCGACTGCTGGCGCATCACGCGGAAAGCCTGCTGCAGGCAATAGAACATGCCGTTGAGGTTGACATTGACGACATCCTGCCAGGTCTCGACCGGCAGCTCATCGATCGGCACCGCAGGCGCGCCGCGCCCGGCGTTGTTGAACAGCATGTCCACCCGGCCAAACTGGGCGATGGCCACATCGAACAAGGCCTTGACCGCCACCGGGTCGGCCACATCGGTGGGCACCACCAAGGCCTGGCCGGCGTCTGCCGCATGGCTGGCCACTTCCTGCAAGGGCTGCGCGCGGCGGCCGGCCAGCACCACCGACCAGCCGTCCTTCATCAAGGCCAGCGCCGCTGCGCGGCCAATCCCGGTACCCGCACCGGTCACCACTGCAATCTTGCGCGTCTTCTCGGTCATCCGTACTCCTTGGTTCTGTCAACAAAAAAGCCAGGCCATCGCTGGGATGGCCTGGCTTCGATCATAGTGAATTCACAGCCGATCAGCGGCGTTTGCGCGGGGTCTTCTGTCCCGGTTGTTTGCTGGCGCCCACGCCCCGGTCGATGCCACGCGGCTTGCCGGCACCATGGGCGGCCCCCTTGGCCTTGCGCTTGAGGCTGGCGCGCTGCGCGTCATAGGCCTCATCGCGCCCCTCGCGCTGGCGGCTGGACGGCGACGATGCCACCTTGGCCGCACGGGCATTGGAGGCCGGCGCGCGGGCCGCATCCTCGCCCTCGCGCACCAGGCGGAAGTCGATCTTGCGCGCATCCAGATCCACGCGGCTGACCTGGATCTGCAAGCGGGTGCCAATCGTGTAGCGGATGCCGGTGCGCTCGCCGCGCAGCTCCTGGCGCATCTCGTCAAAGCGGAAGTAGTCGCCACCCAGCTCGGTGATGTGGATCAGACCTTCAACATAGAGCTGGTCCAAGGTCACGAACAAGCCAAACGAGGTGACAGCCGAGACCATGCCGCTGTACTCCTCGCCCAGGTGCTCGCGCATGTACTTGCACTTGAGCCAGGCTTCGACATCGCGGCTGGCCTCATCGGCGCGGCGCTCATTGGCACTGCAATGCAGGCCCGCCGCTTCCCAGGCCTGCACTTCGCGCGATACGCGTTGCACACGCTCGGCCTGCAGCTTTTGCTTGGGCGCAGCCACCCGGCTTGCCAGGCGCTTGGCCAGCTTGGCCTCGGCCTCGCCCGGCGTGGGCAGCAGCGGCAGCTGGTAGCGCTTGCCCAGCAGGGCGGCCTTGATGACGCGGTGCACCAGCAAATCGGGGTAACGGCGGATCGGGCTGGTGAAGTGGGTATAGGCCTCGTAGCCCAGGCCAAAGTGGCCGCTGTTGATCGGCGTGTAGATCGCCTGCTGCATCGAGCGCAGCAGCATGGTGTGGATCTGCTGGGCGTCGGGCCGGTCCTTGGTCGCCTGCGCAATGGCCTGGAACTCGGCCGGGCTCGGGTCGTCGCTGATCGACAGGCCCACGCCCATGGCCTTGAGGTAGCCGCGCAGAATGTCCTGCTTCTCGGGCGTCGGGCCTTCGTGCACCCGGAAGAGCCCGGGCTGGCCGCTTTGCTGGATGAAATCTGCCGCGCAGACATTGGCTGCCAGCATCGCCTCTTCGATCAGGCGGTGGGCCTCGGTGCGGGTGCGGGGCACGATTTTCTCGATACGGCCGTTCTCGTCGCAGATGATCTGGGTTTCGGTGGTCTCGAAATCCACCGCGCCGCGACGGCCACGCGCCGACAGCAAAGCCTTGTACACATCGTGCAGGTTCAGCAGGTCAGCCACACGCTCCTTGCGCTTGATCGCTTCCTGGCCCCGGGTGTTGGCCAGAATGGCCGCCACCTCGGTATAGGTAAAGCGTGCATGGCTGTGCATCACCGCAGGGTAGAACTGGTAGGCCTGCAGCTCGCCATCGGCGGTGACCAGCATATCGGCCACCATGCACAGGCGGTCCACATTAGGGTTGAGCGAACACAGGCCGTTGGAGAGCTTCTCCGGCAGCATCGGAATCACGCGGCGCGGAAAGTAGACGCTGGTGGCACGGTCGTAGGCATCGACGTCGATGGCATTGCCGTTTTGCACATAGTGGCTCACATCGGCAATCGCCACCAACAGGCGCCAGCCCTTGGTGCGGCCGATCTTGGCGGGTTCGCAGTACACCGCATCGTCAAAGTCACGCGCATCTTCACCATCGATGGTGACCAGCGGGATATCGGTGAGGTCGATGCGGGCCTTGCGGTCGGCCAGGCGCACCTTGTCGGGCAGCTTCTTGGCCAGCGCCAGGCACTCGTCCGAGAACTCATGGGGCACGCCATATTTGCGCACCGCAATTTCGATTTCCATGCCGGGGTCGTCGATCTCGCCCAGCACCTCAACCACGCGGCCCACCGGCTGGCCAAACAAGGCCGGCGGCTCGGTCAACTCCACCACAACAACCTGGCCGGTCTTGGCCGCGCCGATCGCGCCATTGGGGATCAGCACATCCTGGCCATAGCGCTTGTCCTCGGGCGCCACCAGCCAGACGCCGCTTTCCTGCAGCAGCCGGCCGATGATGGGCTGCGCGGAGCGCTCGATGATTTCAACAATGCGGCCCTCGGGGCGGCCGCGGCGGTCGGTGCGCACGATGCGGGCGCGGACCCGATCTCGGTGCAGTACGGCGCGCATTTCATTGGCCGGGATGTAGATGTCGCTTTCGTTGTCATCCCGGATCACAAAGCCGTGGCCTTCACGGTGGCCTTGGACTACACCTTCAATTTCTTCTGACAAATTATCTGCTCCTGTTTTGGAAGCCGTTTTTTTGATATACAATCTGATTCTTTCCTGAAATGCCCAGGTGGCGGAATTGGTAGACGCACTAGTTTCAGGTACTAGCGAGTAACATCGTGGAGGTTCGAGTCCTCTCCTGGGCACCAAGTTTAACGACAAGTACAACTTGTTTTGTGAAAACGGTGAAAAATCAGTCTTAACGGGCTGGTTCTACAGTGGTTTTTTTAGGAAAGTCGATAAGGGGCACTGCCCTGCATCATCAGCCCAGGTGGCGGAATTGGTAGACGCACTAGTTTCAGGTACTAGCGAGTAACATCGTGGAGGTTCGAGTCCTCTCCTGGGCACCAGACATAAGCCGTTGCACTTTTTGTGCAGCGGCTTTTTCTTTGTCTGCGATGCGCATCTACCCCGAGCCCAGCAACGACGGCGCACACCGCATCTTTGCGCTGCCGATATCGCCTGCCCTCGGCATACAGCACACCATCCGCTGCAAAGGCAGCAAAACACCCTCCTCGCCACATTCCACTGCACAGTGATGCCGTACTCACCTGGACGCCATGCCTACCCGCGTCGCTTGCCAGGCAGGGCCAGCACCAGCCACGGCAACCGCTCGCCGCACCTTGGCACCAAGGCCTCCGCCGAGCAAAATGGCACCCCCACCAGGCGCTCTGAAAAATTTTCCGAATTTGCCCCGAAGCGGCCAAAAATCGCCCCTATAATTGCGGCTTCCCTGAAAGCCCAGGTGGCGGAATTGGTAGACGCACTAGTTTCAGGTACTAGCGAGTAACATCGTGGAGGTTCGAGTCCTCTCCTGGGCACCAAACAGCAAAAGCTGCTGCACACACGATGTGCAGCAGCTTTTTTGCTTTGGGCCGGGCATGCATCGCGGCAGCGCATAGCCACCCACAGTCTCACGCTATCTTTTTTGAGAAAAATTTTGCAGTTTTTCTCAAACCACCGCCAACACGCCCCTATAATTGCTCCATCCTGAAAGCCCAGGTGGCGGAATTGGTAGACGCACTAGTTTCAGGTACTAGCGGGTAACTCCGTGGAGGTTCGAGTCCTCTCCTGGGCACCAAACAGCAAAAGCTGCTGCACACACGATGTGCAGCAGCTTTTTTGCTTTGGGCCGGGCATGCATCGCGGCAGCGCATAGCCACCCACAGTCTCACGCTATCTTTTTTGAGAAAAATTTTGCAGTTTTTCTCAAACCACCGCCAACACGCCCCTATAATTGCTCCATCCTGAAAGCCCAGGTGGCGGAATTGGTAGACGCACTAGTTTCAGGTACTAGCGAGTAACATCGTGGAGGTTCGAGTCCTCTCCTGGGCACCAAACATCAAGCCATTGCACCCATGTGCAATGGCTTTTTTGTTGCCTGCTCGCACGCAAGCTGCCTGCCCGCACCCACCATAGGCCCCACCTTTCACCCCACCCCTCTCCACCAGGTAAGCCCAGCACCAGGCCCATGAAAAAACGCCCTGGCGTTCAAGCACAGGGCGTTGTGGGGGAGGCGCTGTAGAAGGCTTACTTCTTCAGCAAAGCCTTCAAGGCATTTTGCAGGCGGCGGGCCGAGGCCTCGTCGCTGCCGGTGGCCAGCACCTTGGCAACATCCTGCTGCCAGGTTTCTTGCGGCGAAGGATCATTGCGGCGCGTCAGCAGCTGCAATTGCAGTGCACGGCGGGCATTGATGTGCTCGGCTGGGGTGGGCACCTCGGCGGCCATCTCCAGGCGCAGCATGGCTTCGCGGCCATCACCTGCGGCAGGTGCGGCAATGGCC
>NZ_KE148562.1:0-261 GCF_000410635.1 Comamonas sp. B-9 | reverse complement strand
GGCCCCGGCTGTGGGGGGAGCCGCTGGCAAGGCGTCCCAGATCCTGGGCCTGGGGCAGCAGCGCGGCATCGCGCTTGCTCCAGGCCTCCATCATCTGCGTCAGCGCCTGGCCATGGGCCTGGGTGGCGAGCTTGCGCAGGGCTGCCTGGGCATGCTCCACCGCATCGCGCTGGGCGCGGAAGGCGGCATCGCCCAGACGGGGACCCCGGTCTTCGCGCGGCGCGCGGTCCATGCGGTCGCCCCGGCCAAAGCGGTCGTCAG
>NZ_KE148561.1:6953-9970 GCF_000410635.1 Comamonas sp. B-9 | reverse complement strand
TGCAGCGGCAGCTGGCCCGCCAGCGCCAGCATGCGGGCGGGGTTGCCGCCAGCGCCCAGCGCATTGCCCAGCACCACGGCATCGACGGCATCGGTGGGCAGCCCCGCGCGTTGCAGCAGGCCTTGCAACACGGGCGCGGCCATCTCATGCGTTTGCAGATGCTTGAAGGCGCCACCGACAGGCACCACGGCGCTGCGGGCATGGCTGGCGATAAAGACGGGTGGCGTGGGCATGGTGGCGTTGCGCGATCAAGCTGTTTTGTCGGTGCTGGGCAGTGCAGCTGCCAGCCATTGTGCAAGCCTGGAGTGGTCCGTCTTGCCACTGGCCGTCTGCGGCCAGGGCGTGGCGCTGAACCAGCGGCGTGGGCATTTGTGGGCTTCGAGCTGGCTGCGGCACCAGGCGGCCAGCTCGCGGGCCAGCGCGGCATCGGCCAGCGGTTGCAATGGCGGCTGCGCAGGCGATGTGGGAGCATCGTCATGCAATTGCAGCGCCACCCAGACCTGCTTGCCGCGCAGCGCATCGTCGACGCCATGCACCGATGCAGCGGCCACGCGCGGGTGCTCGCAGAGCACCGCTTCCACCTCTTCGGGGAACAGGTTTTTGCCCTGGGTGACGATCATGCGCTTCTCGCGTCCCACGAGGGTCAGCAGGCCTTGCGCATCGAGGCTGCCCATGTCGCGCACGCTGAGCCAATCCCCATCGCGCAGGGCAGCCGTCGCATCGGCCTGCGCACCCACATAGTCGATAAACAGCATGGGGCTCTTGAGCCAGATGGTGCCCACGTTGCCGCTGGGCAGTGGCTGCATCTCTGCATCGCGGATCTGCAGCTGCACATTGCTGAAGGCCCGGCCTACCACCTGCGGCGAGGCCTCGGCATCGGCATCCATCCAGGCGATAAAGCTCGATTCCGAAGCGCCATAGAACTCGACAATCCGCGCATGGGGGAACAGCGCCTGCAGCGCCGGTGTGTGCTGGCGCATCCAGCGCGCGCCGCTGATCATCAGCAGCTGGAGCGACTCTACCGGCGCGATCGCACGGCGCTCGGCCAGCTGCAGCATCACAAGCAGCTGGCTGGGCACGGCCACGAGGCAAGGCGTGGCCTGCTCTCGCAAGGTCGCCAGACACTGGCTCGCAGAAAAACGTGGCTGCAGCTGCATACCGCCGCCCGTCCAGATGCCTTGCAGCGCGCCAAACAAAAACAGCGAATGCGACAGGCTGCCAGGCGCCATCACGCAGCCGTTGGCGGCCTCGCCAAAGCTATCGACGCACACGCGAAAGCTCTCGCTCCAGGACTGGTGGTGGCGCCGAAAGCCCTTGGGCAGCCCGGTGCTGCCCGAGGTAAAGCCAATGTAGAAGGGTTGCAAGGCGGCATCGGCCTGGTGGTTGCGGGGCGTGGCGGCCAGCGCGTCTACCCATTGCTGCGCCTGCGCTTGCTGGGCGGGCGACCAGGCCCTGTCGCCCAGCGCGGCGCAGCGGCCGCTGGCATTGGTGGCCAAAAAATCGCTGATCAGCGCCGCCGGCGACTGGCTGGCATCGAGCAGGCGCGTGTGGGGTGCATTCCGGGCCTCCAAGGCCTGGGCTTGCTGCGCTACGGCGGCATGCAGATCGGCAAAGCCAATGCGTTGCACGCCATCATCAATGGCGATGGCATCGGGCCGCTGCTGCGCCCAGTGGGCCAGCGGGCCATGCACCAGGCGCTGCCAGGGCGCCAGGCCAGGGGGCACGTGGGGCAAGCCGCTCACAAGCGGCGTCCACCAAAGCGCCAGTCGGGCAGGCCGCGTGCCACCGTGTGCACAATCAGCGCCACCAGCACACACTTGACCAGGTCACCGGGCACAAACACCAGCGTGCCGACGGCGGCCTGCACCAAGCTCAGCTTGGCCAGCAGCATCAGACCGACCACCCCAAAGGCGTGGACCACGACAATGCCGCCCACCACCGAGGCCACAAAGGCGCAACCCGCCAGCCGCGCGGGCGACGAGTTGCCCTTGCCCGCCAAGGCGCGCATCACCAGGCCCGCCACCGCAGCGGCGACGGGGTACGAGACAAGGTAGCCTGCGGACGGCAAAAAGAACACACCCATGCCGCCCCGGCCGCCCGACAGCAGCGGCAGGCCCAGCGCCACCGCGGCCAGGAACAGCACCATGGCCTGAAAGCCCATGCGCGCGCCCAGCATGCAGCCGGCCAGCATCACGCCGGTGGTCTGCGCGGTAATGGGCACGCCCAGTGGCAGGTCAATCTTGGGAATCAGGCCAAAGGCGGCCAGCAGCGCGGCAAACAGCGCCACCATGGCAATGCGCTGGGCGCGGGTTTCGGTGCGGTGATCGGTGGTCATGTGCATGTCCGTGGTTTCCAGTGGTGTCGGGTGGTGGTGAGGGGCGCCTGGCGGCTTAGAGCTTGAGGCGAATGGCCAGCGCATCGGCCACCTTGCGGGCGGTGATGAGCATATGGATGGTGAGCGGTGCCAGCAAGCGCCAGCCGCCCGGGCGGCCGGTGCGCACCCGGTAGGCATCGGCCAGGCGCTGCCATTGCACAAAAAACTGCTCGGCAAAGCGCAGCATCAGGCCTAGCTGCAAAGCCAGGCGCTCGACTGGCAGGCCCAGGCGCGCGAGCGGCGACAGCAGCCATTCGGCCACGCCCAGCAGATCGCCAAACCGGGTGGTCGCCGTCAGCATCGCGCCCAGCATCGTCGTGCTGACCAGGCGCAGGCCGCTGGCCAGGCCCAGCCAGGGCTGGACGGTCGCTGTATGCAGGCCACCCACCAGCGCCGACGCAATCAGGGCCACCACCACCAGCCGGCGCGTGGGGCGCGAGGCCGCGCCGAGGCTCGCGTAAAGCAAGGCAATCGCAGCAAAGGCCAGCGCCTGTATACGCAGATCGCTGAGCGCCAGCAAGGCCATGCTGCTCAGGGCCAGCAGCAAGAGCTTGAGCCCGGCGGGCAGCCGGTGCATCCAGCTGGGGATTTCGCTGTAGAGCGTACCCATCACGGCGCCCCTGGCGTGGTGGCGGCGGCTGCC
>NZ_KE148561.1:0-6943 GCF_000410635.1 Comamonas sp. B-9 | reverse complement strand
CTGCCGTATCCAGTGGCTGGGCAATGCGCGCTTTTACATCGGCCTCATAGGCCGCGCAGACGGCAGCGCCGGGGCCGTCGCCGCGCAGCTGGCCCTGGTCCAGCCACAGCACGCGCTCAAACTGGCGCACATGGTCCAGCACATGGGTGGAGATGATGACCTGGGCGGGAGCGGCATCGAGCTCACGCGCCAGGCGTGCCTGGCCGGGCAGATCCAGGCTGGCAAAAGGCTCGTCCAGCAGCATCACCTGCGGGGCCGCCATCAGCATCGCCAAAAAGCAGACCTGCTGGCGCTGGCCTTGGCTCAGGCCACTGACGGCGCGCGGCGCCCAGTCGGCCAGGCCCCGCGCCGCCAAAAACTCCCGGGCCTGCACAATGGCGGCCTTGCGGGCCACGCCACGGTATTGCAGGCTCAGACCCAGCTCTTCCTCCACGGTGGGGAAGATGATCTGGTCATCGGGGTTCTGGAACATCAGGCCCACCACGCCCGGCAATTGCTCGCGCTGGCGCTGCACATCGCAGCCTGCCACCTGCACGCTGCCCTGGTGGGCATGCTCGAGCCCGCAGAGCAGCCTGAACAGGCTCGTCTTGCCTGCCCCGTTGTCGCCAATCAAGCCGATGCGCTGCTGCGTCAAGTGCAGGCTCAGACCCTGAAACACCGTATGCGCACCTCGGTTAAGGTGCACATCGCTCAGGCGGATGTCTGCAGTGGATAGGGGCTGGGCCGAAGGGAGGGTCATGTCAGCTGCTAAAGGCAACGACGCATGCGGTGCCGTCTGGTTTCAAAAAATACAAGTTGCATGTCGCGACCATGGCTCCAGCGGAGTGGCAGGTTTGGTACCCCATATCCGGTGGCGGTGATGGCTGGGCGACAAGCGGGCGAGCCAACCGCTCATGGCTGGCAAAGCCCATACAGACGCGGCTTGCGGCCAGCTTGCAGGGCTGGGGCGTATTGTCGCACCAAGCGCCGGCCAGGGGCAGGGCGGGGCCAAGGCTGAAGCCAGCGATAGCCACCTTGTTTTGGCCACTGCTTTGCGGGTAGTTGCCAGACGTTGACGTAAAGATGTCTGCAAGTTCGCTTAACACTGCGGCAACATGCAGGCTCTCACAGCCACCCCGCCTGCCGATAAGCCCCGAGCCACTATCAAAAAGGATAGCAATAAATGCGATGAATAAAGGGCTTGTGGATGATCGCCTTCAGGTGCGCAGATCGATTCCCAAAAAGTGCCAAGCTGGCTGTGGGGTTATCCGGCGGATTCCGGGGCAGTTTGTTCAACAAACAACGGTATAAGCACAGACGTTTTCTGACAGACAGCGGGAATGCCCCATGGTGCAATAGAGACATTCCACAGTTCCCATCCCGCGTTGGGGTGGCAGAGGCACAGGTTCAAGTAACACCAGTCTCCGTGGAAAGGAGGTTCACCATGTTTCAGCACCACCACAGCCATTGGTTTGACGCAGCCTCTTTTATCGCCCTGGTCCTCGCCGTCCTGGTGGCCTTTATCCTCACCATCTGGCCGGTCTCCAGCGCAGCCGCAGCCGACTCGCTGGCGCACATGATGCAGGGCGTGATCCAGGTCTGGTGCCGTCCCTGAGCTTGACCGTTCCGAGCTGCGGCTCGTGCAAGCCAAGCCGCTACACACACCACAAGCCGTCCTGTGGGCCATGGGGCGGCTTTTTGCTGTGCGCTTATAGATCCCAATGGCATGAGCTGATATCGATAATTTCTGAGCGAAGGGCCGCTGGCAGGTTCATACTTGCGGGTTTGCTGCGGCGCCGTCCACACAGGGCTTGGAAAGGCTCGGATCTGGTTGCTGCGTTTTCGGATTGCCTGGAGAGTTTTTTGATGTCCGCTCGTTTTTCCTTCGCTGCTGGGCGCCGTGCCGTGGTGGCTGGCGCTGCCCTGGCTTTGATTGCCGCTGTGTCCCTGCCTGCCATGGCCCAGGATGTGGCCAAGAAGAGCCTCAAGATTGGCGCCACTGCCGGCTCCAACTACGACCTGCTGCAAAAGGGCATCCTGCCGCAGCTGGAGAAAAAGGGCTACCAGATCAAGCTGATCGAGTTCAACGACTATGTGCAGCCCAACCTGGCGCTGTCCGACGGCTCGCTGGACGCGAACTTCTTCCAGCACCGCGCCTACTTTGACCAGTTCACGACCGACCGCAAGCTGGCGTTGACAGCCATCGTGCAAGGCCCGGTGGCACCGATGGGCGTCTACAGCAAAAAGCACAAGACCCTGGCCGATATCCAAAGCGGCGCCAAGGTGGCCTTGCCCAACGACCCGAGCAACCTGGCACGCGCCCTGCTGGTGCTGCAACAAGCAGGTCTCGTCAAGGTGAAGGAGGGTGTGAACCCGGCCCGTATCTCCGAGCTGGACCTGGCGGCCAACCCGCACAAGCTCAAGTTTGTGGCGCTCGAAGCTGCCCAGCTGCCACGCGTGCTCGAAGACGCCGATTACGTGGTCGTCAATGGCAACTTTGCCGTCTCCTCGGGCCTGAAGCTGAGCGAAGCCGTGGTGCTGGAGAACACGCCCGACCAGTACCTGAACGTGGTCGCCGTCAAGACCGGCAATGAGAAAAGCGCTTGGGCCCAGGACCTGGCTGCCGCCTACCGCTCGCCCGAGTTCAAGGCCGTGGTGGACAGCCAGTTTCCCGGCTACGCCAAGCCTGCTTTCCTGAAGTAAGGCGTTGCGCCGGGCAGGCCCGGCGTATTTACCGCGTGCGCGCCAGCACCTCGGCTTCCAGGTGCTGCAGTGCGCGCAGCTCCATCTCCTGCAGCTGCAGGCGCTGCGCCGCTGGCAATTCGCCCAGCATCGATGCTGCGCCCAAATCGCTCAGCACCGCGTCGCCAGTGTCCGGGTTCCACAAAATATTGTGGGCATACAAATCCCCATGCAGCATGCCCCGCCCATGCAGATGCGCGACAGCGCTGCGCACCTGCGCGAGCAGGCGCTGCGCGGCAGCAAGAGAGAAGCGGGCGCCGTCGGCATAGACATCGCGCGTGCAGCTCGCCAGGCTGGGCGGGCCGGCCAAGGGCTGCAGGCCGGCGGGCAGCAGTGGCAGGACCGTTGCCAACATGGAGGTGTCCATCCCAGCCTCCGCATCCGGCTGCAGCACCGCCAGCGGTGTCAGCAAATGCGGGTGCTCGCCAGCTGCCAGGCCTGCGGCCATTTCTGACTGGGGCGTGCCATCGCTCGTCTGCCCCGCCTTGAACACTTTCAGCGCCACATCGGCAGCACCATCCACAGGGCTTGCGCGGTAGATATGGCCGCTGGCGCCTTGCCCCAGCAGTTCATGCCGCTGCAGATCCTGGCTGCGCCAGCCGCGTGGAGCCTGGGCCTGCAGCACCTGCTGCTCGCTGTGCTGGGTCATTGGGTTGCCGGCCATCGCCAGCCAGGCCAGCGCCGGCATGGCCAGCACCTCGGGCGGCAGCGCGGTAAAGCGGTTGCTGGCCAGGCGCAGCAGCTCCAGCCGGGGGCTGCGGGCGAGGCCGCGCGGCAAAGCCTGCAACCGGTTGCAGGCCAGCATCAGCTTTTGCAGGCGCGGGCGCTCGCCCAGGGTATCGGGCAGCTCGGTGATCTGGTTGTCGGTCAGGATCAGCCAGCGCAGCTGCGCGGGCAGGCTATCGGCCGCCACGGTGCGGATCTGGCAGGCCTTGAAGCCCACCATCTCCAGCCGGGGCATGCGGCCCAGCACACGTGGCAGCTCGGTGAACGGGTTGTTCGATGCGAACAGCACCCGCAGCTGGCCAAAGCGGCTCAGGTCATTGGGCAGGCTGGCGAGCTGGTTGCCGCTGAGGTCGAGCACTTCGAGGGTGTCTGCGAGCGCAAAAAGTTCGCGTGGAAACTCGCGCAGCCCCGCCGACAGCTTGATCTGGCGGGCGCCGCGCAGCGCGCCGCTGTGCAACTGCGCTTGGAAGGCTTGGAGGCTTTGCATGGCTGCACAGTGTAGGTGCTGGCAGCGCAGGCCAGCCCCAGATCTGGCTGGATCTGGGGCGTCATAGGGGTCAGATAGGGCCAGACGGGGTCGGATAGTGCCAGCTGCGATCATTCGGCCCGCTCAATGCGGGTGATCGTCAGGCTGCCGCCTTCGTCCTGCACATGAAAGCGTACCTTGTCGCCCGGGTTGAACTGCGCCACCTGCGTGCTGTCCTTGAGGCCAAACACCATGGTCATGGCCGGCATGTCCAGGTTCTTGATGTCCTCATGGCGAATGGTCAGCTTGCTCGCGCGCTTGTCCACGCGGGTGATCTCGCCGGCAGTCATCACCGCGCCGGGCGTGGCGGCCGCTGCTGACGCGGTGGCTGGTGCGACTGCAGGTACTGCGCTGCCATGGCTGGCGTGGTCGGCATGGTTCTGGGCCAGCGCTGGGGTCAGCAGGCTGCAAGCCAGGGTGAAGGCGGCGAGGGTAGAAGTGGTGGTGTTCATTCAGTGCTCCAAATGTCTATAAAAAATAGGGGTGTGCTCAGTCGCGGTAGCTGCTGAAAACGCGGGTTGTCACCTCGCTGCCCGCTCCGGTTTTGCTGACCAGCAGCACATCAAACGGGTCTTTGCGGCTGCCGTAGGCGGGTCCGTCCATGCCGGGGCTGCCCACCGGCATGCCGGCCACGACAATGCCCAGGGCCTTGGGCTTTTGCTGCAGCAGCTTGCGTACATCGGCGGGCGGCACATGGCCCTCCACCAGGTAGCCGCCTACCAGGGCGGTGTGGCAGGAACCCAGGCGCTGGGGTAGCCCCAGCCTGGCGCGCACTGCCTGGTTGCCGCTGTCGTGCACGGTGGCGCTAAAACCGGCTTGTTCCATCCGCGCAATCCAGTCCTTGCAGCAGCCGCAGTTCGGGTCTTTCCAGACTTCCATGGGCGTGGCTGCCAGCGCGGGCTGGGCGGCGATAGCTGTCGCCAGGCCGGCGGCCATCATCTGCAGGGCCTGGCGGCGTGGGTAGCTGTGGGGGTTGGGCATCGCTGGTCCTTGGCTGTTGCGCATCATCATTCGGTGACCGTGAAGGTGCCGGTCATCCCGGCCTGGTAGTGGCCAGGGATCAGGCAGGCAAAGTCAAAATTGCCGGCGCGGTTGAAGTGCCAGACCAGGTCCTCGCTTTTTTGCGGCGCCACATGGGCCATGTAGGGCTCAGCATGCTCCATGCCGGGGTACTTGAGCATCATCTGCGCGTGTTGCGCAAGCGAGGCCTTGGTGCCCAGCACCACCTCGTGCATCACCTGGCCCTGGTTGACGACACGCAGGCGCAGGGTTTCGCCCTTTTTCACCGTGAAGTGCGCGGGCGAGAAGCGCATGTCATCGCCCATGTTCAGCGCGATGATGCGCGTGGCCTGCCGGGGATCGCCGCCGATGCCCCAGTCCTTTTGTTCCTTGGTGGCTGCCAGGGTGGCATGGGCGGTTGCTGGGGTGGCTGCATGGCTTTCGCTGCCATGGGCAAAGGCGCTGCTGGCGCTGGCCAGCAGCGCACAGGCCAGTATTTTTGGGATGGTGTTCATGGGATCACTCCGGGGTTCAATGGTTGGCATGGCCGCTGCCAGCGGCAGGCTTGTGGACGCTGGGCGCGCCGGGCGCCGTGCCGGGCAGGCTCTGGCGGGGCGCTTGCGCATCCAGCGGCGCGCCCTGCCACTCGTAGGCCACGGTGCCCTGGGGCTGGGCATACCAGCCGGGGTCGCGGTAGTCCTGCGCAGCCAGGCCCCGGCGCACCTTGAAGGTCGTGAACATGCCGCCCATCTCGATATTGCCGAAGGGGCCCTTGCCGGTCATCATCGGGAAGGTGTTGTCGGGCAGCGGCATCTGCATGGCGCCCATGTCGCCCATGCCGCGCTCGCCCATCAGCATGTAGTCGGGCACGATCTTCTGGATCTGGCCGACCAGGCCTTTGTGGTCCACGCCAATCATCGTTGGCACATCGTGGCCCATGGCGCCCATGGTGTGGTGGCTTTTGTGGCAGGGAAAGGCCCAGTCGCCCGGTTCGTCGGCGATCAGCTCGATCTGGCGCATCTGGCCCACGGCCACATCGGTGGTCACCTCGGGCCAGCGCGCGCTGCGCGGCACCGGGCCGCCGTCGGTGCCGGTCACCTCAAACTCATGGCCATGGATATGGATGGGGTGGTTGGTCATCGTGAGGTTGCCCACGCGGATGCGCACCCGCTCGCCCAGGCCTGCGACCAGCGGCGTGATCGCAGGGAAGGCCCGGCTGTTGAAGGTCCAGATGTTGAAGTCCGTCATCTCGGCCACGCGGGGAGTCATCGCGCCGGGCTCCACCGCGTAGGCGCTGAGCAGAAACGCGTAGTCGCGCGCCACCTCGGCGATCTGCGGGTGGCGGCCCTTGGGGTGGGTGATCCACAGGCCCATCATGCCCATGGCCATCTGCACCATCTCGTCCGAATGCGGGTGGTACATGAAGGTGCCAGGCCGGCGCGCCTCGAACTCGTAGACAAAGGTCTTGCCCGGCGGGATATGGGGCTGGTTGAGGCCTCCCACGCCATCCATGCCATTGGGCAGGCGCTGGCCATGCCAGTGCACCGTGGTGGCTTCGGGCAGGCGGTTGGTGACAAAGATGCGTACCCGGTCGCCTTCGACCACCTCGATCGTGGGGCCGGGCGACTGGCCGTTGTAGCCCCACATGTTGACAAAAAAGCCCGGCGCCACTTCGCGCACCACGGCCTCGGCCACCAGGTGGAACTCCTTGACACCCGCGTTCATGCGCCAGGGCAGGGTCCAGCCATTGAGGGTGACCACCGGCTGGTAGGGTCGGCCATTGGGTGGCGCCAAGGGCGCAGCGGTCTCGGCGCTGGTCTGGATGACGGGCTCAGGCAGGGCGGCCATGGCCACCGGGCTGACGGCGGCAGCGGCCACGGCCGAGGCGGCGCCGGAGAAGAATTGACGGCGTTGCATATCAGTGGCCCTGTGGTTGGGTTGCGGGGGCGGCAGGCGCTGCGCTGTTGCTGG
>NZ_KE148560.1:3986-9047 GCF_000410635.1 Comamonas sp. B-9 | reverse complement strand
CACGGCGCTGGGGCCGCGTCAGCGCGGGCGAGCCCAGCGATGCCGGAATGGAGCCCGCCTGCAGACTGACAGCCATCGCCCGCTGCCAGGCACGCTCATGCGCAGGGGATTGCGCCCGCCAGCGTGCCAGCGCGGCCTGGGCATCTGCGCTGCCGGCCTCCTCTTGCAGACGCACAAACCATTCGGCCGCCTGCATCGCCACCTCGCGGGTGATGAGGGGCGTGGCCGCAGGCGCGGGCACGGGCGCGGGCGGCGGATTCCAGACGCTCATGGCGGCAACCTCAGTCCGCCAGCAAAATGCACTCGGCCATGGCCTGGGCCATATAGCGCTTGACCGAGCGCAGGCCCACGCCCAGCACCTGGGCAATCTCGGCATAGGTCAGGCCGTCGATCTGCGAGAGGATGAACACCGCCCTTACCTTGGCCGGCAGTGCATCGAGCATCGCATCGACCTCCTGCAAGGCTTGCAGAATGGCCAGTTGCCGCTCGGGCGAGATGGCCTCGGGCTCGGGCAACCCCGCCAGCGCCTGCAGATAGGCCTGCTCCAGCGACTGCCTGCGCAGGTGGTTGACCAGCACATGCTTGGCCACCGTGGCCAGGTAGGCACGCGGGGCGCGCAGCGCAGCGGCCGGCGGCGTAGCCGCGCTGGCATCGCCATGGCTGGCAGCGGGGCTCAGCAGCCGCACAAAGGTGTCTTGCGCCAGGTCTGCTGCCTGGTGCGCATCACCGAGCCGGCGGCGCAGCCACCCTTGCAGCCAGCCATGGTGCTCCACATAGAGCGCGGCAATATCGGGCAGCATGGGGGCAGGCTGCAGGGGCATGGGGCTGGTCGCAGTCATGGGGCACACCGCAGTCCGACTGTCAGCGCTTAGAAGTCCACACTGGCGCTGACCGTGAAGGTGCGCGGGTTGGACAGCACCAGGTAGCCGGTCGAACCCACCGAGGCCCAGTAGTTGCGGTTGGCTGCGTTCTCCACGCGGGCACGCAGGGTCACCAGGCGGCCATCGATTTCGGTCAGGTAGCGCGCGCCCAGGTCAAAGCGGGTCCAGCCTGCCACCTGCAAGGTATTGGTCGCATTGGCGTAGCTGCTGCCGGTGGCCACCGCGCGGCCATCCAGGCTCAGGCCACGCAGGCCCGGCACATCCCACTCCAGGCCCAGATTGCCTTGCTGGCGGGGCACGCCAATCACGCGCTTGCCAGCATTGGGGTTGTTGCCATCGGCCAGCTGCTTGGCATCCAGCCAGGTGACGCCACCGAGCACACGCAGGCCGCGTGTGACCTGGCCGAACACATTGAGCTCCAGGCCACGGTGGCGGTCCATGCCTTCAGGGCCGTAGACGCCCGAGATGGAATTGCGGAACACGCGCGGCTTGTCGGTGGTGAACCAGGCCAGGCCCGCGCCGATATCGCCACCGTCCCACTTCAGGCCCACTTCCTTTTGCTTGGAGACATAGGGCGCCAGCGCCGCGCCGGCATTGGCCACCGGCAGGCCCGACGACAGCGCCGGTGCAATCTCGCCCGGGGTCAGGCCTTCTATGTAGTTGGCGTAGAGCGATACCCGCTCGGCCGGCTTGAACACGACCGCAGCCATCGGACTGGTGCGGCTCTTGTCTACCTTGGGCGCTGCAATGCCGGTGTTATAGGCAAAGGTCTGCGTCTCAATGGTCTGGTGGCGCACACCCAGCGTGAGCAGCAGGCGCTCGTCGAACATCGACAAGGTGTCCGACAAGGCCAGGCTCGACAGCTTGATGCGGGCCTGCACGGCCGGGTCATCCAGATCGTTCGAGCTGGTGCCCAAGGGCGGTGCCGCGCCGTAGACCGGGTTGTAGAGATTGGTGGCCAGCGCACCGGCTGCGGGCTGCGAGTAGAAAGCGTTCTTGCGCTTGTCCGAGAAAGCCGAGGCTGCCAGCACGATGCTGTGGCCAATGCTGCCGGTGGTCAGCTTGCCGCGCAGGCCGACTTCGCCGGTAAAGATGTCATCGGCGCGGGTATTGTCAAAGCGCCCTTGGGTGCCGCTGCCGGTGCTGCCATTGTTCAGGGTCAGGCTGGCGAGCGAGTTGCGCTCGCGGCCAAAGCGTGCACCGCCGGCCACCCAGGCAGTGAGCCGGCTGTTGATGTCGTACTCGGCGCGAACCGAGCCAAAGCTGTCGCGCTCGTTCGAGTAGGTCCAGGGCTGGGCAAAGTTTTTGCTGTTGTCCGGAGCGCTGGGCACCTGGGTCACCGCGGCGCCCAAGGTCACATTGGGGCGTGGCGTGGTCAGCTTGTGGCTTTGGTAGCCCACATCGGCCGACAGGCGCAGATTGCTGGAGCGCCAATCCATCCCCAAGGACACCACACTCAGGTCGACGCCTTCGTCGTCGATCGTGGTATCGCCCTTGCGCTTGGCCACGTTGAGGCGCAGGCCGGTGGCCTGGTCGGGGCCAAAGCGGCGGCTGATGTCGGCCGCGGCATAGCCTTGCGCGCCGCTCGAGCCGCCCACGCTGACCCGTGTCAGCGGCTCGTTCGACGCACGCTTGGGCAGCAGGTTCAGGGCGCCGCCAATGCTGTCACCGGCGGGCGAGGCCCCATTCAAAAAGCCGCTGGCGCCGCGCAGCAGCTCCACGCGCTCAAACAGCTCGGCCGACACATACTGGCGCGGCAGCAGGCCGTAGAGGCCGTTGTAGGCAATGCTGTCCGAGCCCAGCACAAAGCCGCGCACAAAATACGATTCCTGGAAGTTGCCAAAACCGCGCGAGACCCGCACCGAGGCATCGTTTTGCAGTACATCGCCCACGCTGCGGGCCTGCTGGTCGCGGATCAGATCCTGGGTGTAGGCCGTCGTCGAGAACGGCGTGTTCATGATGTCTTCGGTGCCCAGAATGCCCACGCGGCCGCCGCGCGCGACCTGGCCGCCGGCATAGGCCTTGGACAGGCCCTGCGCCGATGCATCGGCACTGGCGTTGACGGTCACGGTCGGCAAGACGCTGTCTTCGCCGGCAGCTGGCGCCACTGCGGCGGTGGTGGGAGCGGTGTCAGCAGCGCCCTCCTGGGTTTGGGCCAAAGCGGGGGCGCCAGCAAAAGACACCAGCAGAGCGACTGCGCCAGCCACCGGGTGGAGCGCAAAACGGGAAGCAAAAAACATACAGACAACCAGCCAAGAAGCAAATGAGACTGATTATCAATCATGCATCTGAGCGCCCCGGCAAACTGGCGCAAATCAGGGGCTTTGTCAGAGGCAAGTGTTGCCTGTAGCTGACAGACTGGGCACTGGCGTTGCTGCACCGCCCTGCCCCCAAAAAGCAAAAGGCCGGATGCGGTGCAGTGCACCATCCGGCCTTTTCTCTGATCGGGTGTGCCCGGCCATCCAGCCGGGCAGCCGCTATCAGGCGAAATTGCTTTCCGCAAACTTCCAGTTCACCAGCTTGTCGAAGAAGGTTTCAACAAACTTGGGGCGGGCATTGCGGTAGTCGATGTAGTAGGCATGTTCCCAGACGTCAACGGTCAGCAGCGCTTTGTCGTCGGTGGTCAGCGGGGTGCCAGCGGCGCCGGTGTTGACGATGTCCACCGAGCCATCGGGCTTCTTGACCAGCCAGGTCCAGCCCGAGCCAAAGTTGCCCACGGCCGAAGCCTGGAAGGCCTTCTTGAACTCGGCGTAGCTGCCCCACTTCTTGTTGATGGCATCGGCCAGCGCGCCGCTAGGCTCAGCGCCGCCGCCGGGGGTCATGCAGTTCCAGAAGAAGGTGTGGTTCCAGATTTGAGCGGCCTGGTTGTAAATACCACCGGTCGCCTTCTTGATCACGGCTTCCAGTTCCAGGTTCTCGAACTCGGTGCCCTTTTGCAGCTCGTTGAGCTTGTCCACGTAGGCCTTGTGGTGCTTGCCGTGGTGGTATTCCAGCGTTTCCTGGCTGTAAGCAGGGGCCAGGGCATCAATCGCATAGGGCAGTGGTGGCAGAGTGCGTTCCATCGTGGTTTCCTCGTGGTTGGTATGGTTTCAAAGCCGGGCCAGGCGGTGTTGGCAAACACCGGCCAGCCAGCAGCCTCAGTAGTCGATTGTAAAAAGGAAAATCGACCCGTTTATGAATACGGGTTCAGCCCATTTACTATGACGACGATAGCATGCGAGCCAGACGGCACGGCGTCAGAATCCACCGCCAATCGATCGCCTGCACACCGAACCAACTTAGACCAGCAAGCGCTGGGTCGCCACCATATCGACACTGCCATCGGCCAGCTCGGCATGCAGGGCCTTGCCCGGTGTCGCCTGGGTTACCGAGCTCACCACCTGGCCTTGCATGTCGGTCAGCAAGGCATAGCCCCGTGACAGCACCTGGCGCGGGTTGAGCAGCTCCAGCCGCGCATGCAGCTGCGCCAGGCGCTGCTCGCTGCGCTCCAGATGGCGCGCGGCCACCGTCGGGAACACGCTGGCCAGGTGCTGCACCCGCTTGTCTTGGCCATGCAACTGGCTTTGTGCAGCACTTTGCAGGCGGCGGCCCAGGCGGTCCAGCATCTGCTGCTGGCCGTGCACCAAGGAGGATGGCCTGCCGATCTGGCGCGCGGCCATGTCCAGGCGCTGCTGCTGGCGGTCCAGATGGCGCTCAACACCATCGGCCAGGCGCTGCTCGGCAAGCTGCAACGCAGCCAGCCAGACATCGCGCGGCTGGCAGACCAGCTCGGCAGCGGCCGTGGGCGTGGGCGCGCGCAGGTCGGCGCAGAAATCGGCGATCGTGAAGTCGGTCTCATGCCCCACGCCGCTCACCAGCGGCACCGGGCTTTGCACCACGGTGCGGGCCAGCTGCTCATCGTTGAAGGCCCAGAGGTCCTCCAGCGAGCCACCGCCGCGCACCAGCAAGATGGTGTCGATGGGCACCGCCGGCGCGTCAATGCTCAGGCGGGCGTCATAGGCGATCTGGGCCTCGGCCAGGCGGTAGAGCTTTTGCAGCGCAGCCACCATCGATGGCGCCGCCTGCGCGCCCTGCACCAGCGCGGGCACCAACACCACCGGCAGCTGCGGCACGCGGCGGCGCAAGGCCGTCACCACATCGTGCAGTGCCGCCGCGCCCAGCGAGGTGACGATGCCGATGC
>NZ_KE148560.1:1475-3959 GCF_000410635.1 Comamonas sp. B-9 | reverse complement strand
AGCTGCCGCTTGCGCTCGCTGTCAAACAGGCCTTCGGATTCGAGCTGCGCCTTGAGCCGCAGGAACTGCTCAAACAAGGCCCCCTGCCCGGCCCGGCGCATGCCTTCGACAATCAGCTGCAGATCGCCGCGTTGCTCATAGACCCCCAGCTTGCCGACCACCTCGACCAGCTCGCCGTCGCGCGGGTTGAAGTCCAGCGCCTGTGCGGAGCGTCGAAACATCGCGCAGCGCACCTGGCCGTTGGCATCCTTGAGGTTGAAGTAGCAGTGGCCGCTGGCCGCGCGCGAGAAACCGCTGAGCTCCCCGCGCACCTCCACCGGGTTGAAACGCGCCGCCAGCGCATCGGCCACCGCCCGGCACAGCGCGCCCACCTCCCAGATTCGGGGGCTGGGGGTGGCGTTGGCAGCGGCGGTGGGCGGGTAGTGTGTGGTGTCCATAAAAATGGCCGGCTTGGCGACAGGCTCGGCGCGGCAGAAATCAGGAGAGGTGAGTGTTGGTTGCGCCGCAGTACGGCATCCAGCAGACATGGTAGCGGCTGGCACTTGCGCCAGGTATCCAGCGGGCTCGCCATCGTTTGCCAGATGCAGAGGCTCCGTTATCGGAAGGGGCTGCCAATTAGCTGCCAAAGCAACCACTGGCAGCGGCATTTTTTCCCGTCACAGCAACGACATAGAGACCATGGAAGGCTCAAAAGTCGCCGTTTCCCACACCTCCAACACGCAGTAGTCCACAAGAGAGCGGCTCTGTGACAGCGTCATGCATACGTCATACTCTGTAGCACAAAATATTGAACCTACGTACAAGCTTTTGATTTTTCAATATTTTTATCAGCTTATTTTTTAAGCAATCTAAGAAAAACCCCGTAAATTGGGCAATTTTTCCGGCTGATGACACATTACCCACAAAGTTATCCACATTTTTTGTGGATGACTGGGCCTTTCCGGCATCCCGGGACTGTGGGTTGGACGCAGCGCCAGCGCCGATTTTAGGCGGACCGGCAGTGGCCTTGGGCCATAATGGCCGCTGAAAAAAGAAAGAGCGGAGAGAGAATCTTGTTTTCCATCATCCAAGCAGCAGGCTGGCCCATCTGGCCCTTGATTGCCTGCTCCATCCTGGCCCTGGCATTGATCGTTGAGCGCTTTGTGGCCCTGAAAGCTGACAAAGTCGCCCCGGCCAACCTGCTGCAGGAAGCCATGTCCGTCTCTGCCAATGGGGTGCCCAGCGCCGAAGTGGTGAACCAGCTTGGCCAGAACTCGTCGCTGGGCGAGGTGCTGGCCAGCGGCCTGCGCACCATCACCTTGGAGCCCCGCATCTCGGAGGCCGACCTGCGCGCCACGCTGGAGAGCACCGGCCGCCGCGAAGCGCAAAAGCTCGAAAAGTACCTCACCGCCCTCGCCACCATCGCATCGGCCGCGCCGTTGCTGGGCCTCTTGGGCACGGTGATCGGCATGATCGAGATCTTTGGCTCGCAAAGCGGTGGCGGCAACAACCCCAGCATGCTGGCCCATGGCATCTCGATTGCGCTATACAACACGGCCTTTGGCCTGATGGTGGCCATCCCTGCCCTCATTTTCTGGCGCTATTTCCGCAGCCGGGTCGATGGCTATCTGCTCACCCTGGAGCTGTCGGCCGAGCAGTTTCTGCGCCACCTGAACAAGCTGCGCCGCAGCTGATCGCCGGGCAGGAGCCAGCATGAACTTTCGCCCCCGCACCACGACAGAGCCCGAGATCAACCTGATCCCGTTCATTGATGTGCTGCTGGTCGTGCTCATCTTCCTGATGCTCTCGACCACCTACAGCAAATTCACCGAGTTGCAGCTGACCTTGCCGACCGCCAATGCCGAGCAGCTGCGCGACCGGCCCAAGGAAATCATCGTCTCCGTCGCTGCCGATGGGCGCTATGCCGTGGGCAAGGTCGCGCTGGAAGGCAAGACCGTGGCCGACATGGCCGAGGCGCTGCGCAATGCCGCCACCGCTGGCAAGGACAGCGTGATCATCATCAGCGCCGATGCGCTGGCGCCGCACCAGTCGGTGGTCTCGGTGATGGAAGCCGCCCGCCGCGTGGGCCTGCAGCAGATCACCTTCGCCACCCAGACGGCCGCACGCTAAACCCCAGGCCCCGCGCCTGGGCAGTGCTAGCATGCAGCCTGCATGACCGTCCCGCCCCCTCCCAATCCTTCGCCCTCAGCTGCTGCCACGCGCCCCCGCTCGGCGCGCATCACCGATGCCTGGCAGCGCAAAGGCCTGCTGGCCATAGCGCTGCTGCCGCTGTCCTGGTGCTATGCGGCGCTGGGCGCGCTGCGCCGCGCCCTTTACCGCACCGGCCTTTGCAAGGCCTACCGCGCGCCGGTGCCCGTGGTGGTGGTCGGCAATGTGATTGCCGGCGGCGCCGGCAAGACGCCCGTCACCCTGCACCTGGTGCAGGCCTTGCAGGCCCGGGGCTGGCGGCCAGCGGTTATCTCGCGCGGCTATGGGCGCGACAAC
>NZ_KE148560.1:0-1335 GCF_000410635.1 Comamonas sp. B-9 | reverse complement strand
GCCCTGCAGGCGTACCCCGAGGTCGATGTGCTGGTCTGCGACGATGGCCTGCAGCACCTGGCACTGGCCCGCGATGTGGAGATTGCCGTCTTCAACGCCCAAGGCATTGGCAATGGCTGGCAGTTGCCGGCCGGGCCGCTGCGCGAGCCCTGGCCCCGGCGGCTGGATATTGCGCTCTACGCCGGCCCAGCGCCCCAGCAGCTGGCAGCCACAGGAGCAGCGGCCTGGCCGCTGCAGCGCAGCCTGGCCTGCTATGCTGTTGGCCAGGATGGCCGCCGCCATGCGCTTGCCGATCTGCGCGGCCGGCCGGTGCATGCGCTGGCTGCCATTGCCTATCCGCAGGAGTTTTTTGCGATGCTGCAAGCCCAGGGCCTGCAGCTCGCCCGCAGCGATGCACTGCCCGACCATGCGCCGCTGGACGACCCGGCCTGGCTGGCAAGCCTCAGAATCGCCGCGACCAGCGCACCTACAATAGGCGCACCCGATGCCCCCGTGCTGCTGTGCACCGAAAAGGATGCGCACAAGCTCTGGCGCATTGCCCCGCATGCGCTGGCTGTGCCGCTGGAGGTCGCCATCGACCCGGCCTTTGGCCAGCATGCCGATGCACTGCTGCGCCAGCGCCAGCCCGCATCGCCCCCTGTTAAGAAAGACTGATTGCTGCTATGGACCCGAAACTGCTCGAACTGCTGGTTTGCCCCGTCACCAAAGGCCCCCTGCGCTATGACCGCGAGCGCCAGGAGCTGGTCTCGCGCAGCGCGCGCCTGGCCTACCCGGTGCGCGATGGCATGCCCATCATGCTCGAAGGCGAAGCGCGCCCGCTCAGCGACGAAGAAATCGACGCCTTAGCTGCGGCAGATTAAGCTTTGATGAAGTTGCGGCCCCACCAGGGCCGGCATGGCCGTCCGCACAGGCAAACCCCAATAGCGGTTTTGTAAAAAAAAGACACAATTTGCTGAAAATTTAGGCACGCCGCCCCTGCGGGCAAGCCTTGTGGATTGCATCCATTACTTTCAGCACATTGCCATGCATACCCTGATTCTCAAGAAAACCGACAAAGGCATGGAGGCGCTGCGCGCCCGGGATCCCTCGTTGCCGCACCGCATGCGACCGGCCTTCATCATGTTTGATGGGCAAAAAAGCATTGAGCAGGTGATGGCACTGTCGCCGTCGGCGGGCGGACAGCTGCAGGTGCTCGAAGACATCAAGCAGCTGCTGCAGCAAGGCCTGCTGGAGTTGCTGCGCCCCAGCGACGCGGGCCAATTGCCCTCCAGTGCCAGCGACATCATTGACAGCCTGGCCGCCCCTGCGCCCACGCCGCCGCCCGCTGCCGCAGCC
>NZ_KE148559.1:6712-21823 GCF_000410635.1 Comamonas sp. B-9 | reverse complement strand
CCCACGTTCACGTGCGGCTTGGTCCGTTCGAATTTACCTTTTGCCATGAGAATTCTCCAAATAAAGAGCAAAACCTGTGTTGGGTTTAACGTCTACACCGAATTGCTGGGTCGCTTCGCACAGGAAACAAAGCGGCACCCGGTCGTAGACAAAAAGCGATCCGCACCTGGCAAGCCAGGTGCGGGCGCATATTTTAGGCCTTTGCGCGGGAAGCGACAATAGCCTCGGCCACGTTGCGTGGGGCTTCAGCGTAGTGCTTGAACTCCATCGTGTACGTAGCACGGCCTTGCGTTTGCGAACGCAGCGACGTGGCGTAGCCGAACATTTCGGACAGTGGCACTTCTGCCTTGATGGCCTTGCCGCCACCAACCATGTCGTCCATGCCCTGCACCATACCGCGGCGGGAAGACAAGTCACCCATCACGGTACCGGCGTAGTCTTCAGGCGTTTCCACTTCCACGGCCATCATAGGCTCGAGGATCACGGGGCTGGCCTTGCGAGCAGCTTCCTTGAAACCGAAGATAGCGGCCATCTTGAACGCCATTTCGTTCGAGTCCACATCGTGGTACGAACCGAAGGTCAGCGTCACTTTGACGTCCACCACAGGGTAGCCAGCCAGCACGCCGGAGGTCAGCGCTTCGATCACGCCCTTTTCCACCGCAGGGATGTATTCGCGAGGAACCACACCGCCCTTGATGGCGTCGACGAACTCGAAGCCCTTGCCTGGCTCTTGCGGCTCAACCGTGAACACCACGTGACCGTACTGGCCCTTACCGCCGGACTGGCGAACGAACTTGCCGTCCACGTCCACAACCTTTTGGCGAATCGTTTCGCGGTAGGCCACTTGGGGCTTGCCCACGTTGGCTTCCACGTTGAATTCACGCTTCATGCGGTCAACGATAATTTCCAGGTGCAGCTCGCCCATACCGGCGATGATGGTCTGACCCGATTCTTCGTCGGAGCGCACGCGGAACGATGGATCTTCTGCAGCCAGACGCGACAGAGCGATACCCATCTTTTCCTGGTCGGCCTTCGACTTGGGTTCCACAGCCTGTGCAATCACGGGCTCTGGGAACACCATGCGTTCCAGCACGATAGGCGAAGCCACGTCACACAGGGTTTCACCGGTGGTCACGTCCTTCAGGCCCACGCAAGCAGCGATGTCACCGGCGCGGATTTCGTCCACCTCGATACGGTCGTTCGCCATCATCTGCACGATACGGCCGATACGCTCTTTCTTGCCCTTGACCGAGTTGTACACGGTGTCGCCCTTGGACAGAACGCCGGAGTACACACGCACGAAGGTCAACTGGCCCACGAACGGGTCGGTCATCAGCTTAAACGCCAGAGCGGAGAACTTCTCGCCGTCGTCCGCCTTGCGGGTCAGCTTCTTTTCTTCGTCTTCTGGGTCGGTACCAGCCACGTCAGGGATGTCCACTGGCGAAGGCAGGTAGTCGATCACGGCGTCCAGCATGCGCTGCACACCCTTGTTCTTGAACGCGGTGCCGCACAGCATAGGCTGGATTTCGGTCGACAGCGTGCGGGCGCGGATACCGGCCTTCACGTCTTCTTCGGACAAGGTACCTTCTTCCAGGTACTTGTTCATCAGGTCTTCCGACGCTTCGGCAGCCGATTCCACCAGGTTTTCACGCCACTTGTTGGCGGTCTCGACCAGGTCGGCAGGAATGTCAGCGTATTCGAACTTCATGCCCTGGGACGCTTCGTCCCAGATGATGGCCTTCATCTTGACCAGATCGACCACGCCGGTGAAGTTGTCTTCAGCGCCGATTGGGATCACCACGGGCACGGGGTTGGCCTTCAGGCGCAGCTTCATCTGGTCGTAGACCTTGTAGAAGTTGGCACCGGTACGGTCCATCTTGTTCACAAAGGCCAGACGTGGCACCTTGTACTTGTTGGCTTGACGCCACACGGTTTCGGACTGGGGCTGCACGCCACCCACAGCGCAGTACACCATGCAAGCACCGTCGAGCACGCGCATAGAACGTTCCACTTCAATCGTGAAGTCCACGTGGCCGGGGGTGTCGATGATGTTGAAGCGGTGTTCTGGGTAGGACATGTCCATACCCTTCCAGAAGCAGGTCACTGCAGCGGAAGTGATGGTAATGCCACGCTCTTGCTCTTGCTCCATCCAGTCGGTGGTAGCAGCGCCGTCGTGCACTTCGCCCAACTTGTGGGTCACGCCGGTGTAAAACAGGATACGTTCGGTCGTGGTGGTTTTACCTGCGTCGATGTGCGCAGAAATACCGATATTGCGGTAGCGCTCGATGGGGGTCTTGCGAGCCATGGTTGATCCTTTGTTGATCAGTAAGTGTGGAGGCGATGCGGACTGGCGGATTGCGCAGGCATCAGCCTACGATGTGAGGGCAGTCTCAATCCGAGCAAGGCCGCAGGCAAAAATTGTTGCATGCGGCCTTTGCAATATCGAGACAGATCTCGCGCAGCTTAGAAGCGGAAGTGGCTGAATGCCTTGTTGGCTTCGGCCATACGGTGCACTTCGTCACGACGCTTCATCGCGCCGCCACGGCCTTCCGTAGCTTCCAGCAGTTCGTTGGCCAGGCGTTGGGCCATGGACTTTTCACCGCGCTTGCGAGCAGCTTCCTTGATCCAGCGCATGGACAGAGCCAGACGACGGACAGGACGCACTTCCACTGGCACCTGGTAGTTGGCACCGCCAACACGGCGGGACTTCACTTCGACCATGGGCTTGACGTTGTTGATGGCAACAACGAAAGCTTCCAGCGGGTCTTTATCAGGGTGCTTCTTCTCGATCAGTTCCAGAGCGCCGTAAATGATGCGCTCAGCAACTGCCTTCTTGCCGCCTTCCATGATCACGTTCATGAATTTGGACAGCTCTACATTGCCGAACTTTGGATCCGGCAGAATTTCACGTTTGGGGACTTCGCGACGACGTGGCATTTCTTTACCTCTATCTTTGCTTCAGTTGGCATCTTTTCAGACACCGCGAGAGCCAATCAAGGACTCCCACTTACTCGACCCACACAAAACACTTGCGCTTGGGGTCACTACGCTGAATCTCGCGCCACGCGGGACACAGCACCTTTGTATTCGTTCAAAAAACCAGGGCTTACTTGGCCTTAGGCTTCTTGGCACCGTACTTCGAACGGGACTGCTTACGGTCCTTGACGCCTTGCAGGTCAAGCGAACCGCGCACGATGTGGTAACGCACACCTGGCAAGTCCTTCACACGGCCACCGCGCACCAGCACAACGCTGTGCTCTTGCAGGTTGTGGCCTTCACCGCCGATGTACGAAATGACTTCGAAACCGTTGGTCAGACGAACCTTGGCCACCTTACGCAAAGCCGAGTTAGGCTTCTTAGGCGTCGTGGTGTACACACGGGTGCACACGCCGCGGCGCTGGGGGCAGTTTTCCATAGCAGGGCTCTTGGATTTAACAACTTCTACCGTGCGGCCCTGACGCACGAGTTGGTTAATGGTTGGCATTAATAAACGTCCCTAAACGTGAAATTACCGTGAACTTACCGTGATTTGCTGCCAGCCCCTTGCCCCAAAGGCAAAGACGGCAGCCCCTTCGGAAATTCCGAAAAGCCCTCTAATGTACCACCTGACTCCAAATTGAGCAAATGGTTTGGACCCAAGCCCGCCGCCCGGTGGCCGCCATCCAGGCACTTTCCCGGCACAACGCCCAGCAGCCCTGCGCCAGGCGCTCTCATTTTTGCGAGCACAGAAACCACAAAGCGTGCCAGGGGCACGCTTTGCAGAGGGGTGAACTGGGCGTCTGCCGGGCCTTAGAACCTGTTCAAAGTCTCTACGCAGCCGCGTTGGAGTGCAATCGGGATGAGTTCGAAGGGATGGAACGCAGCTTGCACCGGGGTGCAAGCAAGGGCCAGCGCGCAGAAATCGCCCGATTTCACTCCAACCCGTAGGGACAGTGGCTTTGCGGGCGGTCTGCGTCGTTGCAAATCCTCGCAATAGCTGGGCTATTGCTGCGGTATTGCGCCTAGCATCCCATCCCGCAAAGACGCTGTCGCGGCGCGAGGAGACTTTGAACAGGTTCTTATAGGGCCCGCATCAGCACCGCTTTACTTGATCCACAGACGGATCGCATCCCAGGCGCGGCCAAAGATGCCCGCTTCTGCGACATCATCGAGCGCCACCAGCGGCACCTCGGCCACTTGCTGGCCGCCTGCCATCACCTTCAAGGTGCCCAGCTTCTGGCCCTTGGTGAAAGGCGCAATCAGCGGCTCCTGGCTCACCACCTGGGTTTCGAGCTTGCCGCCGGTGCCCGCTGGCACATTCACGACGATGGGCGCCACGCTGCCGATCTTGACGGTGTCTTGCGCGCCCTTCCAGGCCTTGGGCGTCGCCACGGCCTGGCCGCCGTCAAACAGCTTGACGGTGTCGAACGCGGTATAGCCCCAGTTCAACAGCTTCTGGCTTTCGTTGGCGCGGTCCTTGTCGCTGGCAGCACCCAGCAGGATGGAGATCAGGCGGCGCTCGCCCGCATTGGGCACCTGGCGCTTGGCCGTGGAGACCAGGCAGTAGCCGGCGGCATTGGTGTGGCCGGTCTTGAGGCCGTCCACCGTGGGGTCGCGGAACAACAAAGTATTACGATTGGTGCCGTTGGACTTGGGCGTGCCGGGGTAGAACCACTGCTTGGTCGCGTAGTAGTGCATGTACTCCGGGAAATCCTTGATCAGGCGGTTGGCCAGAATGCTCAGGTCCTTGGCCGTCGTCGTGTGGCCGGGCTCGGTCAGGCCTTCGGGGTTCTTGTAGGCCGTGTTGGTCATGCCCAGCGCCTTGGCCTGCTCGTTCATCAGGCGCACAAAGTTCTCGGCGGTGCCGCCCACGGCTTCAGCCAGTGCCATCGTCGCGTCGTTGCCCGATTGCACGATCATGCCGTGCAGCAGGTCATCCACCTTCACCTGCATCTTGGGGTCGATGAACATGCGCGAGCCGGGCATCTTCCAGGCGCGCTCGCTCACCGGCATGGTCTGCTCCAGGCTGATCTTCTTGTTGCGCAGCGCATCGAACACCACATAGCCGGTCATCAGCTTGGTCAGCGATGCCTGCTCGACCGGCGCATCCACATCCTTGGCCGCCAGGATCTGGCCGGTGGTCACGTCAAACAGCAGGTAGTTGCGCGCCGCGATCTCGGGCGGCTGGGGCGCTGCCAATTGGGCAAAGGCCAGGGTGGGCGCCAGCAGCGCTGCTGCAGCCCAGTTACGCAGGGTGGGCATCAAGCTCGATTTCATGTCGTTCAACTCTTAGAAACAAGTGCCTGCAGCGCATGAAGACTGGCCGCAGGATATCAAAAACAATAGCAATACTACACCACCGTCACAAGGCGGGGGCCAGCAGGTGCCGCGTGACCAGGCCTTTGAGAAGCGGTAATTGTCCGTGGAAAAAATGCCCGCCTCCGGGCACAACCGTAACCGGTAGTATCTGAGGCCGTGCCCAGTCCATCACCGCAGCGAGCGGCACCGTGTCATCGGCTTCGCCATGTACCACCAGGGTGCGCTCATGGGCTTCGGGTGGCAAGGTCGCTACGGTAAAGCGCGATGCCGCCGTGCCCACGAACACCGCCTTGTCGATCTGGCGTTGGGGCCAAAGTTCCGCCAAGGCATGGCTCATCACAAAGGAGCCAAAAGAAAAGCCCGCCAGCGCCAGATTGCCCTGGGGCGCGAGCTGCTCGACAACGGCCAGAAAATCCTCGCGCTCGCCCCGGCCCTCGTCATAGCTGCCCGCCGACTGGCCGACACCGCGAAAGTTAAAGCGCAGCGCCGTCCAGCCGCTGGCCACAAAGGCCCGCGCCAGGGTCTGCACCACCTTGTTGTCCATGGTGCCGGCAAACAGCGGATGGGGGTGGGCAATGATGGCCGTGCCGCGCTGCGCGCCATCGGGGCTGGCGGCCAGATCGCGGGCCACTTCCAGAATGCCGGCCGGCCCGTGGATGGTGAAACGTTCGGTTTGCGCGTTCATGCTGCGGTCTACTCCATGGCGGGCCACCCACCGCCTGCAGCGGCAGTGGCGCCCTGTGTCTATGCGGAAAAAGTCGGGGGAGGAAGCAGGCGCGCGCTCAGCGGCCCACGTCGGGCGGGGTCAGCAAGCGCTCGACCACCTTGCCGTTCTTCAGGTGCGACTCGACGATCTCATCGATATCGTCATTGTCGATATAGGTGTACCAGACGCCTTCGGGGTAGACCGCCATGATGGGGCCGCCTGCGCAGCGGTCCAGGCAGCCAGCCTTGTTGACGCGCACCTTGCCCGGTCCGCTCAAGCCCTCGGCTTTGACGCGGGCCTTGCAGTGGTCAAACATGTCCTTGGCGCCATGGTGGGCACAGCTGTCTTCGCCATTGACGCGGTCATTGAGGCAGAAGAACACGTGGTGCTGGTAGTACTGGCCGTCGTTGCCAGGTTTTTGCTCGCTCATGCCAAGCTCTCTTCGAATGCGATCCCCCATTGTGGCAGCTTGGCGCCCGCCTGGCGCCCAGAGGCCGCAATACTGCCACGGGCTACTGCGTTTAGCCTTGCTCGGGCGGAGTGCCGGAGGCCGCGTGCTGGTGCAGCCGTTGGCGCCGGCGCGCCGCCACCACGGCAGGCAGCCGGCCCAGGCGCAGCAGCACATAGGCAATCACCGCAAACGGCCACAGCCAGCTGAGCCACTGGCCCAGGCCAAAAAAGCGAATGAAGCGCCCCTGCTCCCAGGACTGCAAGGCATCGGCGTAGTAAGGATTGGGCGGCGACTGGTTGAGCAGGTTGACATCGATCATCAGCCCCATCAGCAGCAGCAGCACACAGTAGCGGCGTGGCAGGCCCACCTGCAGCAGCGCCAGCGACACGGCCAGTGCGATGCCCAGGCGCGTGGTCTGGTCCAGCCAGTCCCAGGCATAGGCCGGCCCGTAGCTCAGCGAAGACGACAGCGCCGAGACGGCAATGCCGCTCAGCACCACCAGCGCCACCATGGCCATGCGCCGCGTCACGCTGCCCATCACGCTGAAGGCCAGCCAGCAGGGAATCAGCAGGCCCAGCAGCACGGCCATCAGCTGGCCGATGGGCGACAGCGGCTCGGTGGCCTGCATGAAGTTGGGCATCCAGTGCTCGAAGGCCGAGTTCTCCAGCATATCGACCAGCCACATCTCCAGCCGGTCAAAGACCTGGCCCAGGCCAAAGGGCTGCGCGGCCGGGAACAGCAAGGCCAGCGGCCACAGCATCAGCAGCACGATGGCGCCACGCGCATCGGCATCGAACCAGCGTGCCCGCACATCGCGCCAGCGCCGCAAGATACCCAGCCAAGCCAGCAAGGGCACGGCCAGCGCGCCCAGCAAGGTGCCGATGCTATTGAGCAGCCAGTCCATGTTGCTGGACACCCGTAGCGGCAGAAAAATCTGCAGAAACTCCATCGCGAGCGACAGCAGGCTGCCCACGCACAAGGCCCAGAACCAGCCCGTCCTGACCCAGCCATGGCGCCACCAGCCCAGGCTCAGCAGCAAGCCCAGCGGCGCATAGCCGGCCACATTGATCCAGACATCGAACCAGGTCCAGTACGGCGGCGGGATGCGGGCGAGCAAGAACTCCGCCGGCGAGATGCCCTGGGTGCGCCAGCCGGCAAAGGGAAAAAGGCTGGCAAAGACGATCAGCGCCACATACACCGGCACCAGCGGCCAGGCGATGGTGCGGTGCTCGCCGGCCGGGGCAGGCTCTTGCAGGCTGAGGGGTGCGGAGCGGCTGTCAGGCATGGTGCGTAGGCCCTGGTGCGCAGATCGTTGTCCGTGATGGGCTACCCAAGTGTGCGCGAATTAAAAGGGTTTGACGACGACCAGCACCACGATGATGACCATGGCAACCACCGGTACCTCGTTGAACCAGCGGTACCAGACATGCGAATGCCGGTCCGTGCCATTGGCGATCTTGCGCAGCAGCACGGCGCAGGCATGGTGGTAGCCAATGACCAGCAGCACAAAGAACAGCTTGGCATGCAGCCAGCCGCCAGCACCGCGCCACCAACCCAGCCACAGCCACAGGCCCAGGCCCAGCGCCAGCACCGCAATCATCGTCATGAAGCGCAGGAGCTTGCGCGCCATCAGCAGCAGGCGCTCGCGCTCGGCCTGCGAGTCGGCCGGCACCATGGCCAGGTTCACGAAGATCCGGGGCAGGTAGAACAGGCCCGCAAACCAGCTGGCCACAAACACGATATGAAAGGCTTTGATCCACAGCATGAGCATGCGCACAGTGTAGTGGCTGGCACGATGGCCCAGCGCCGGACCCCGGCTTAAAAGCGGTCCGATGCTGCGCGCAAGCCCGGCCTTGATCTGGCGCAAGCCAGGCACAAGCCCAGCGTCCATTCCTCCATGCCCAGCGCAGTCTCTCGGGCCCGCGCTGTGCAGCCTGCCGTTGATCTGGCGCACAATTGCTGCATGCATCTGTCCAGCCCCACCCCCTTTCCCCACAACCGTCCGCGCCGTCTGCGCCGCGACGCCTTCACCCGCAACCTGGTCCGCGAGAACGTGCTCACCCCGCACGACTTCATCTACCCGGTCTTTGTGCATGAAGGACAAGGCAAGCGCGAGCCCGTGCTGTCCATGCCCGGCGTCGACCGCCTGAGCCTGGACCTGTTGCTGCCGGTGGCCGAGCAGTGTGTGGCGCTGGGCATTCCGGTGATGGCCCTCTTCCCCCAGATCGACACGGCGCTCAAGACCCCCGACGGCAAGGAAGCGCTCAACCCCGAAGGCCTGATCCCGCGCGTGGTGCGCGCGCTGAAAAAGGAATTCCCCCAGCTGGGCGTGATGACCGATGTGGCGCTCGACCCCTACACCAGCCACGGCCAGGACGGCCTGCTCGACGAGACCGGCTATATCCTCAATGACGAGACCGTCGAGATCCTCGTGGGCCAGGCGCTCAACCATGCCGAGGCCGGTGTCGACATCGTCGCCCCCAGCGACATGATGGACGGCCGCATCGGCGCGATCCGCGAGGCTTTCGAATCCCAGGGCCACATCTACACCCGCATCATGGCCTACAGCGCCAAGTACGCCAGCGCCTTCTACGGCCCCTTCCGCGATGCGGTGGGCACACGCGGCGCGCTGGGCAAGGCCGACAAGAATGTCTACCAGATGGACCCGGCCAACACCGACGAGGCGCTGCGCGAAGTGGCCCAGGACCTGGCCGAGGGCGCCGACATGGTGATGGTCAAGCCCGGCATGCCCTACCTGGATGTGGTGCGCCGCGTCAAGGACGAGTTCAAGGTGCCCACCTTTGCCTACCAGGTCAGCGGCGAGTACGCGATGCTCAAGGCCGCCGCGCAAAACGGCTGGCTCGACCATGACCAGGTGATGATGGAGTCGCTGCTGGCCTTCAAGCGGGCCGGCGCCGACGGCATCCTGACCTATTTCTCGCTGGACGCCGCGCGCTGGCTCAAAGAGAAAAACTGATAGCAAAAATACCAGGACGGGCTTGCACAGGCCCGTTTTTTTTGCCATGCTGCGCCTGAACCGATCGAGGAATTCCGGTGAGTACACCCAGCAGCATCCGCATCTTTCACATCATCGGCAACGAGGCCAGCGAGCTGGCCGCCGTGCCCTATGAACTGCCCGCCAAGGGCTTTTTGTGGCTGGCCTGCACGCGCGGTTACTTCAGCGAGCAGCTGGGCAGCCTGCAGCTGGCGCTGCAAAAGCTCAGCGGCGCGCCGCTGGTCGATCTGCATGTCTCCGACCTGCTCAATGCCCAGCTCCCCTCCCACTACGACTACACCTCGCAGTACGACCTGCTGGTGATACGGCGCCTGGCCAGCACCCCCTCGCAGGCGGGCACCGCCGCCTTGGCCGCCGCCCGGCGCACCGCCGCTGCCAAGCCCATCAATGAGGCGCCCCACATCAGCACCATCCCGGTCGGCTTTGCCGCCTGGGAGCGGGTGCTGCTGTCGGTGCACCCCGAGGACTGCACCGTGCGCGACGCCTATGCCCGGCGCCTGCTGCAGTTTGCCAAGGCCGGCGCGCCCGCCCCGCAGGATGCCAATGCGCCCGACCTGGGCCAGATATCGCATGCCACGCAAGAGCGCCTGGCGCGCGAGGACAAGGCCTTTCGCAACCCCGGCAGCAGCCCCACACCGGGCGGCCTGCAGCCCATCCGCCTGCCCATGTCCCCGGCCGACCTGATGATGCGCGTGGTCAACATCATTGTGGACAACTACCTGGACCTGCGCCGCGAACTCTCGCGCCACCTGGACCAGTGGCAAAGCGCGCTGCTGTCGCCGCGCAAGCGCATTGCCAACTGGCAGGCGCTGCTCGAAGCGCGCCTGTCGCTGCACCAGCTCGACGAGATCTGCGAGGACCAGCGCGCCGCCGTGCAGGACTGGGTCGATGCGCTGGAGACCTGGCCCCAGCCCGAGGCGCCCAGCGCCCAGCGCGAGCTCGAAGCGCTCAAGGTGCGCAGCCGCGATGTGCTCGAACACATCGAGCGCGTGGTGCACCATGTGCGCCGGCTGGAGCAAAGCACCGAGACCGCCGTGCAGATGCATTTTTCGGTCCAGAGCAACCGTGCCAACGACATCATGCGCACGCTCACCACCATCACCGCCATCTTCCTGCCGCTCAACCTGATTGCCGCGATCTTTGGTATGAACTTCGAGTTCATCCCGCTCATCCACAAGGAAGACGGCTTCTGGTGGGCGATGGGCGTGATGGCCTTCATCACGGTGGCGCTGATCGGCTTTTTCTCGTACAAACGCTACCTGACCCGCACGGGCCGATAGCGCTGTACAGCCCCCAGCAGCGGCGCATGGCGCGCCGCTGCTGGACGGCTTACTGGCCCAGATCGACGCGGTAGACCGCGCGCTGTGTGCCCGTGCCGTCATCGGCCTTGTCCAGCGAGACATGGGCCAGGCCCGCTGCCTGCGCCACCGACAGCGCATTGGCCGCCGACGTGAACAGCACCTTGCCGGCAGTCGGGGTCTTGGCAAAGCGCCAGCTGTGGGCAGCGCCGTTGGCCGCACGGCTGATCTGCGGGTGCTCCTTGATGTAGGAGATCACCACATCGCGGTTGGCATCGGGCGAGGCATAGATGGTGGCGCGGCCATCGAGCTCCGGCAGAAAGCTCTTGCCGCTGGTGGCGCGGTAGTTGTTGGTGGCGATCACAAAGTCCTGCGCCGGGTCGATCGGCGCGCCCTTGTACTGCAGCTCCACGATGCGGCTGCCGACGGGCTGGGTCACATCGATCTGGTAGCGCATGTCGGCGGTGGTGAACATGTCGAAGTTGTAGCCGGGGAAGCTGCTGATCAGCCACTGGTCTGCGCTGGCCGCCGGGTCGATGCGGTTGAAGCGCTGGGCAGCGGCCTCCAGCCAGCGCTTGATCTGCGCGCCGTTCACCTTCACCGCATAGACGGTGTTGGGGTACAGGTAAAGATCGGCCGCGTTGTAGATCGCCAGCGGGCCGGCGGCCACATCGGTGTAGTCCGCACCGCCCTGGAAGCCCGACTTGAAAGGCGCGCTTACCGACAGCACCGGCAGCTGCGCATACTGCGGCAGGTTGGCCTGCACATAGCGCTGTACATAGTCCTGCTGCGCCTGGTTGACCAGCTGGATCGCGCCGGGGTCGCCCACATCGGCAAACTGCGTGCCCATGCGAAAGTCCGTCTGGCCCACCGGCGTCTTCACATAGCTGATCGCCGCCTGGTGCTGGCTCTCCACCACCGGTGCAATGCTGCTGTCAACGGCCACATAGCTGGTCTTGCCGGCCGCATCCTTGCCGGTGGTCGTGCTGCGCAGCTCCGACTTGCTCTGCGTCTTGTCCACGCTCCAGGCCTTGCCGTCCCACTTCAGGGCCAGCGCCACCACGCCCAGCGCCTTGCCCCAGCTGCTGGCCATCACCGCGGGCACGCCGTTGATGGTGCCGGCCTTATTGTCGACCCCCGCCATGCTGAAGGCCGGTTGCGCGGCCGTGTCGGGGAACACGCTGTGCTGGTGGCCCATCACCATCGCGTCGATGCCTGCCACCTTGCTCAGGTAGAGGCCCGGATTCTCCATGTCGGCACGGTATTCCGAGGCGTCCAGGCCGCCGTGCAGCAGCGCCACGACCACGTCGGCACCCTTGCTGCGCAGCTCGGGCACATACTTTTGCGCCGCCTCGACGGCGCCGGTCACCTGCACCTTGCCTTCCAGATGGCGCTTGTCCCAGCCCAGGATGCCGGGCGTGGTAAAGCCGATCACACCTATCTTGATGGGCAGCTTGACGGCCTTGCCGTCGCTGTCGGTGCCGCTGATCTCGCGCTCCAGCACCACATAGGGCGACACCAGCGGGGCCTTGGTCTGGCTGCTGAGCACATTGGCCAGCGCCATCGGGTAGCCATTGCCCGCGCACTTCTTGCTGGCATCGACGCCATCGACCTGGAGGCCGCCACCGAGCACCTGGTTGAGGAAGGGCAGGCCATAGTTGAACTCATGGTTGCCCAAGGTGCCGGCATCGAACTTGAACACGGCCATGGCCTTGTACATCGACAGCTGCTGGTCGCAGGCAATCGGCGCCACCTGCGCCTCGTAGTCGGCCAAGGCGGTGCCCTGGATGGTGTCGCCGTTGTCCACCAGCAAGGTATTGGCAAAGTCGCTGCGCGCCTGGCGGATCAGGGTGGCCGTGCGCTCAAAGCCATACGAGGGGTCATCGGCCAGTTTGAAGTAGTCGTAGCTGCGGATGTTGAAGTGCAGGTCGGTGGTCTCCAGCACCGCCAAGGTGGCGGTCGCCGATTTGGCGCTGCTGGAGCCGCCACCGCCGCAGGCCGTCAGCATGGCGGCAGCGGCCAGCGCGGCCAAGGGAAGCGGTGCCATCCGCAGATCGGCGGCACGGAAAAAAGGGGGTGCGCATGGTGTTTGTCGTTGAAAGTGAGCGATGCGCGCATCATCTGCAGCCCCTATGACGACGGTGTTACGAAGACCCCCTGAAAATGCAACAAAGCCTTGCAGGCTGCGGGCCGGCAAGGCTTGGTGCGGCGCTAGGCGGGAGTGACCGCTCAGCCTACATGCTTGGCAAAGAAAGCCATGCTGCGGGCCCGTGCGGCGGCCGATGCCGCTGCATCGTAGGAGCCGCGCTGGTCGCAGTTGAAGCCGTGGTCGGCCGCGTAGACATAGACCTCGGCCTCGGGGTGGGCGCTGCGGAAGGCATCCACCGACGCCAGCGAGATCCAGTGGTCCTTGTCGCCAAAATGGGCCATCACCGGGCAATGCGGCTGGCGCGCGATCTCGTCGCCGGTGGTCATGCCGCCGCCGTAGTAGGGCACCGAAGCCGACAGGCCCTGGAGCTCGCAGGCTGCGCGCCAGGCCAGCAGACCGCCCCAGCAAAAGCCGGTGATGCCGACCTTGCCGCCGCTGCGGCGTGCGCCCTCGTCAATCGCGGCCTGCAGGTCCAGCAGCACGCCAGGGGCCACGGCGGGCGCTTCGGCAGCGGCCTTCAGGGCCACACCGGCCTGCATGTCGGCCTCGCTGTAGCCCAGGTCCACACCGGGCTTGACGCGGGCAAACGTGGCGGGGGCAATCGCCACATAGCCGCTTTGGGCAATGCGGTCCGCCACCGAGCGGATGTGCGAGTTGACACCAAAGATCTCCTGCACCACTACGATGGCGCCCCGCGCTTTGCCTTCAGGCTCGGCGATATAGGCGGGAAACACCTGGCCGTCGGCCGAGGTCAGATCTACAAAATGTCCCATAGCGATCACTCCTTGCTAAACAGATTCGACAGATGCGAGATGCGGGGGCCTGGTCGATTATGGCGTTGCGCAGACCGCTGCCGGTGCCGGACGCGCCAGCATCGTCAGCCAGGCGGCCACCAGCAACAAGGCCAGCCCGCCATAGACCGCCGCCAGGCCCAAGCCGGTCTGCGGGTTCACCAGGTGGATGCCCAAGGACGCGAGCAGCGAGGTCAGCAAAAAGGCCAGACCACCGGCGATACCGCCCGACAAGGCAGCGTGTTTAGGGAACATCGACAGCACATTGGCAAAGTGGATATTGAACACCAGGCCCGCCGCCACATGGATGCAAAAGGCGACGGCCGCCATCACTTCCAGCGATGGCCAGGACGCGGGCAGCCAGGTTGTCAGCGCCAGCAGTGCGATGAAACCGGCCATCGCCAACAGCGCAGCCTGGTGCTTGGCCGCCAGCGAGCGCGCCATCGCCGCACGGGCGATCAGGCCGCCGCCCATCCAGGCCAGGCCCATCAGCAGCGCCAACGACCCCGTCGTCGTGGGCGGGCGGTGGTAGACGGTCTCGACGATAAAGGGCGAGGCCATGCTCCAGCCCATCACCATCGCATACGCAGCGCTGACGCAGAGCACGCCGCGCGCAAAGGCGCGGTTGCGCATGATCTCCCAGGCCCGGCTGGCCACTTCACGGGGACGGATAGGCTGGGGCTGGGCGAGGGTCTCGCCGCCGCCCAGCAGCTCCAGCACCAGCGCAACCACCGAGAACACGGCCAGCACCACAAAGTTGGCGCGCCAGCCCCAGTGGGTCTGCACAAAGCCGCCAATAAAAGGCGCGCAGATGGGCCCCAGCGACCAGACCACGGTCATCCAGGTCAGGTAGCGCTGCAGCGCCGGGCCCCGGAACACATCGACAAAAAAGGTGCGCTTGCCGACCACGGCGACGGCGCCCAGCAGGCCTTGCAGCAGGCGCAGCGCGCAGATGACCACGATGTCGTCGCTGACGGCAATGGCCGCGCTCGACAGCGCAAACAGGGCCAGCGCCACCATCGTGGGCCGCCAGCGGCCAAAGCGGTCCAGCAGCACGCCCACCACCAGCTGGCCCAGGCCATAGCCGGCGATGAACAAGGTCAAGGTCAGCTGGATCTGGGAGGCGGTGCCGCCCAGGCTCTGGGCCATGGCGGGCATCGAGGGCAGGTAGATATCGGTGCCGATGCCGGACAGGGGGATCAGCAAAAAGGCCAGAAAAACGCCGAATGTGGCGTTGTCAGCAGTGATTCTTCGCATGGGAGTCTGCGCCTGAAAATAAACAGGGCGCCAGTGTGTTATGTTTTTTAGACTGGTACAAGATTCTGCTTAGCCTAGGCTTGGAAGGCCTATACTGCACTGCACCATTGCCGCTACCCTAACCGCCCATGACCATGCTTGCAGC
>NZ_KE148559.1:4784-6686 GCF_000410635.1 Comamonas sp. B-9 | reverse complement strand
CCCCCCCCCTGCCGTTACGGCCTCTGTCCCCTCGCAGGAGCTGGGCCACTTTCTGCGCGCCCGGCGCGAGAGCCTGTCGGCCGCGGCCATGGGCCTGGCGCGCCATGGCCGGGTGCGCACCCCGGGCCTGCGGCGTGAAGAGGTCGCCCAGCTCGCCGGCATTGGCGTGACCTGGTACACCAAGCTCGAACAGGGCCGCGAGGTGCAGCCCTCGCGCCAGGCGGTGGAGGCCATCGCCCGCGCGCTGCAATGCAATGACGACGAACTGCGCCACCTGCTGGTGCTGGCGGGCATCAAGCTCGACCAGCCCGCCGCCAGCGTGCTCGACGCACCGGGCTGCTTGCACCGGCAGCTGCTCGACAAGATGCTGCCCTACCCGGCCCAGATGCAAAGCGCCGCGTTTGACCTGCTCGACGCCAATGCCGCCTATGAGCGGCTGATGGGCGTATCGCTGCAGCAGCTGCCCGCGCTCGAGCGCAACTGCCTGCACATGAACCTGTTCAACCCGCAGTGGCAGCGCGTGATGCGCCATGAGCCCCAGGCCATCGAGCGCATGGTGGCCATGTTCCGCGCGGCCTACACCCAGCAAAGTGGCGACCCGGCGATAGCCCAGCGGCTGGACTACTTTCTGGCGCAGTCGCCCGTCTTCCGCAACGCCTGGGAGCGCTACCAGGTGCGCAGCCCGGAGAACAACGAAAAGACCTTTGACCACCCTGTTGTCGGCATCCTCCACCTGCGCCAGACCTACTGGTGGTCGGCCCCGCGCAACGGCATGCGCATGGTGGTCTACCTGCCCGTCAGCGACCAGGACGCCGAGACGCTGGACCGGCTGGCCGCGCTGCCCGCGCCTTGAATGCCGCCTGGGCATGCGGCGCAAGCTCGCCTAAGAACCTGTTCAATGTCTCCTCGCGCCGCGACAGTGTCTTTGCGGGATGGGATGCTAGGCGCAGTGCGCAGCCAATAGACAGCTATTGGCAAGCGCTGCAACGCCGCAGCCCCCCCGCAAAGCCACTGTCCCTACGGGTTGGAGTGAAATCGGGCGATTTCTGCGCGCTGGCCCTTGCTTGCACCCCGGTGCAAGCTGCGTTCCACCCCTTCGAACTCATCCCGATTGCACTCCAACGCGGCTGCGTAGTGACTTTGAACAGGTTCTAAGATAGGGCCTCTTTTGTGAGCCTCCATGCCATGACCTCAATCGTCCTTATCACCGGTGCCAGCCGTGGCATCGGTGCCGCCACCGCCGTCCTGGCCGCCCAGCATGGCTGGGATGTGGCCGTGAACTACAGTAGCAATGAAGCTGCGGCCCACACCGTGGTGCAGGCGGTGCAGGCCCTGGGCCGCCGCGCCATCGCCGTACAGGCCGATGTGGCCGATGAGGGCCAGGTGTTGGCGATGTTTGCGCGCGTGGACAGCGAGCTGGGGCGCATCACGGGGCTGGTCAATAACGCCGGCGTGGTGGACCGCGCCCAGCGCCTGCAGGACATGGACATGGCGCGCTGGCGCCGCATGTTCGATACCAATGTGCTGGGCAGCTTTCTCTGCGCCCGCGAAGCGGTACGCCGCATGAGCACCGCCGAAGGCGGCGCGGGCGGCAGCATCGTCAATGTCTCGAGCCGGGCTGCCTGCCTGGGCTCGGCCCACCAGTATGTGGACTATGCGGCGTCCAAAGCCGCCATCGACACGATGACCCTGGGCCTCGCCCAGGAGGTGGCCGCGCAAGGCATACGCGTCAACGGCGTGCGCCCGGGCCTGATCGAGACCGATATCCACGCCAGCGGCGGCCAGCCCGACCGCGTGCAGCGCCTCTCGGCCGGCGTGCCGCTGGGGCGCGGCGGCACCGCAGACGAAATCGCCCAGGCCATCTACTGGCTGATGTCCGACCTCAGCAGCTACTGCACCGGC
>NZ_KE148559.1:0-4492 GCF_000410635.1 Comamonas sp. B-9 | reverse complement strand
CCAATGGCTCGCCCGCCCCCATCCTGGTGCTCAGCGCCCGGGGCGAAGAGGTGGACCGGGTACTGGGCCTGGAGCTGGGCGCCGATGACTACCTGAGCAAGCCCTTCAGCCCGCGCGAGCTGGTGGCCCGCACCCGCGCGCTGCTGCGCCGTGCCCAGCAATTTGCGCCGGCGCCGGCCAGCGCCAGCAGCGCCCCACCCCATGCCGCCAGTGCTGCCTTCCAGGTCGATGAGGCGGGCCAGTGCGTGCGCCTGCAAGGCGTGCTGCTGGATCTGACGCGGCGCGAATTCCAGCTGCTCAGCAGCCTGCTGGCCGCGCAGGGCCGCATCCTCAGCCGCAACCATCTGCTCGATGCCGTCTGGGGCCTGCACAGCGACAGCACCGACCGCACGGTCGACACCCACATCAAGACCCTGCGCGCCAAGCTGCGCACCGTGGTGGCCGACCGCGACTTCATCACCACGCACCGCGGCATGGGCTACAGCCTGCGCGATGGCGACTGAGGACCGGCCATGCGTCTGGGGATCCGCCTGCTGTTTGCGTTCTTCCTGATCAACGGGCTGGCGGCCTTTTTTGTGCTGCGCGTGTTCATGGCCGAGATCAAGCCCAGCGTGCGCAAGGTGACCGAAGACACGCTGGTCGAGACCGCCTACCTGCTGGCCGCGCAGGCCAGCGATGATCTGGCCTATGGAAAGCTGGGCAGCGACAGCAGCAACAGCCGCTTTGCCCAGCAGGTGCAGGCCGCCTTCCAGCAACCGCTGCGGGTGTGGATCTGGGACACGCGCAAGGCCGCACTCGACCTACGCGTGACCGTGACCAATGCCCAGGGCCGCGTGCTGTTCGATTCCGCCGGCCAGGATGTGGGGGCCGACTACGCGCGCTGGCGCAATGTGGCGCTCACCTTGCGCGGCGAATACGGCGCCCGCACCTCGCGCGAAGTGGCCACCGACGAGGCCACCAGCGTCATGTATGTCTCCGCGCCCATCCTGCGGGATGGCGCCATCGTCGGCGTGCTCACCGTCTCCAAGCCAGCCAATGCGGTGCAAAGCATCATCGACAGCAGCGAAAGCAAGATGCTGCGCGGCGGCGTGCTGTTTTTGCTGCTCTCGGCGGCCGTCGGCTTTGCCATCACCTGGTGGCTGGTGGTACAGGTGCGCAAGCTGCGCAGCTATGCCCAGCAGGTGCAGGGCCCCACCTTGCAGGAGGCGCAAGGCAGTCGCATCACCCGCGCGCCCAAGACACCCGAGGTGCCCGATGTCCCCGGCGAGCTGGGCGACCTGGCCCAGGCCATGGATTCGATGCGCCGGCGCCTGGAGGGGCGCGACTACATCGAAGGCTATGTGCGCGCGCTCACGCATGAGCTCAAGAGCCCAGTCGCCGCCATCCGGGGCGCGGGTGAGCTGCTGCAGGACGAGCTGCCCGCCGCCGACCGCGCGATGTTTGCCCAGCAGGTGGTGGACCAGAGCCTGCGCCTGCAAAACCTGATCGACCAGCTGATGCAGCTGAGCCAGCTGGAGCAGCGCAGCGCGCTGGCTACGGCCAGCCAGCACACCAGCCTGCGCGCCTGCGCCGAGCAGGCCATCGCGCAGCTGCAGGCCACCGCCGCGCAAAAAGGCATACAGCTGCTGCTGCAAGGCGATGACAGCCAGGGCGCCTGGGATGCGGCCCTGGTCACGCTGGCGATCAGCAACCTGCTGGCCAATGCGCTGGATTTCTCGCCCGCGCACAGCCAGATCGTATTGACCTTGGCGCCCCAGCGCCTGAGCGTGCAGGACAGCGGCCCGGGCGTGCCGGCCAGCCTGCTGCCCCGTCTGGGCGAGCGCTTCTTCACAACGCCGCGCCCCAACGGCGAGCGCAGCGGCAGCGGGCTGGGCCTGTCCATCGTGCAGCGCATCATGCTGCTCCATGGCGGCCGGCTGCAGTTTGCCAACACCCAGCCCGGCCTGCGCGCCAGCCTTGATTTCTCGGCCCAGGACTGAGCCCTTCAGCCGCAGGCCGCTGCACTTCACACTGCCTTCACAGACTTCATGCTCGGCTCACCGGGGCCGCCGACACTCGCCGCACCGATACACAGAGCAACGAGGAATGCATGAAAAACAGACTGGTGCAAAAGGCCCTGAGCCTGGCCATCACCATGGCGCTTTTGCTGGTGGCGCTGATGATGATCAGCGACGTGGTGCGCGACCGCATCTACAACCGCGACCGCGCGGTACAAAGCGTGGTCAACAGCACCGCAGGGTCGCAGACCCTGTTTGGTCCGGTGCTGGCCCAGCGCTGCAGCCGTGAAGTCAGCGGCAAGGACAGCGAGGGGCGTGTGGAGACCCGCCTGGTCAGCTTTCAGCGCTATGCGCTGCCCGATGAGATCAGCCACCAGACGCGGGCCGAGATGCAGCCGCGCGCGCGCGGCCTCTACCAGGTCAACACCTTCCTCATGCACGACAAGCTGGTCGCCCGCTTTGCGCCCGGCAACCAGCTGCAAGGCAAGCCCGAGGGCAGCGCCGTGCGCCACTGCGATGCGCCGCGCCTGGTCCTGCCGCTCAGCGATCCGCGCGGCATCCGCAGTGCGACTTTGCAGGTCGATGGCAAGCCGCTGCCGCTGGAGCCAGGCACCGGCCACGGCGTCTACACCCGGGGCCTGCAGACCAAGCCCCTGACTGCCGCCAGTGGCAACGACAGCAGCGCCATGGAAGTGGTCGTGCTGCTGCAGCTGATGGGCACCGAGCGCCTGGCCTTTGTGCCACTGGGCGGCACCAACCAGGTCAGCATGCAGGCCGACTGGCCCCATCCCTCGTTTGGTGGCAACTTTCTGCCGCTCAGCCGCGAGATCAGCGACCAGGGCTTCAACGCCAGCTGGAGCATCCCGGCGCTGGCCTCATCGGCGCGCCAGGCCTTTGTGCAGGAGCGCTCGCTGTGCAGCCTGGGCACGGCCGACACCAGCTATCCCTACGCGACCGAAGAAAGCCAGTGCCTGGAGCAGTTCGGCACCAGCTTCATCGACCCGGTCAACCCCTATAGCCTGAGCGACCGCGCCACCAAGTACGGCCTGCTCTTTGTGGTGCTGACCTTTGTCGCCGTGGCCATGTTCGAAGTGCTCAAAAAGCTGCGCGTACACCCGGTGCAGTACCTGCTGGTGGGCTCGGCGCTGTGCATTTTCTTCCTGCTCCTGATCAGCCTGTCCGAGCATGTGGGTTTCAGCCAGGCCTATGCCATTGGCGCGGGCGCCTGCGTGCTGCTGCTGGGCTACTACGCCAGCCACATCCTGGGCAGCCTGCGGCGCGGCCTGCCGTTTGCAGCGCTGATTGCGCTGATGTATGGCCTGTTGTTTGTGCTGCTGCAGCTCGAACAAACCGCGCTGGCTGTTGGCTCGCTCGCGCTGTTTGCCGTGCTGGCGATCGTGATGGTGGCCACGCGCAAGGTCGACTGGTATGCCTTTGGCAAAGGCGACGCTCCCGAGCCAATTTCCACCCCCGCCCCCAAGACCTTTGCCCCACGCACCCAGGAGAGCGCATGAACACCGACACCGGCATGGAACAGCAGCGCCAGCAATGGCGCCAGGCCCAGCACCAGATGAGCCGCAGCCAGTTGCGCGCACTGCGTGACCAGTGGCTGGAGCGTGGCAGCCAGCTGCCGCTGCAGGCCAATGCCCGGCGCCTGATGTGGCTGCGGCTGCGCTGCTCGCTGTTGCTGGCGCAGCAGCGGTTCTGAACGTCTCGTCACCACCCAAAGCAACAAGGCAGCCCGAGGGCTGCCTTGTTGCTTTCTTAAAAATGAGGGCCTACTTGGCGGGCGATGCGCCGCTGCCCCGGCTGATGGCGCGCAAGCGAGCTTCAGGCGACAGCCCGCGCACACACTGCACATTGGCATCGCCCAGCAGGCTGTCGCACTTGCGGATGGCCGTGTCCAGATCGGCTTCGCGCTGGCGCTCGGCCTCGCTCTTGGGGGGCGTGAAGATGGACACCTCGCTGGCCGCCTGCTGGTGCGCATCCTGGATGCCGGCTGCGCGCTTTTGCTTGGCCTCGCGCAGGCAGTCCTGCTGCGCGCTCTTGCTGTCCTTGTCGTTGCCGGCATGGCGGGTCTTGCAGTCCTCGACCGCCAGCGCGTGGCGCCGGTCCACCTGGGCGGCCAGGGCCTTGAAGCGGTTGTTGCCGCTGGGGTGGCGCTGCGCCTGCAGTTGGGCAGCGTCCACCGCGTGCTGGGTATCGACCTCGACCGTGCAGCGGCGCTGCGCAGCTGATCCAGCGGCCAGGCGCTTGCAATGGGCCAGGGCTTTTTCAGCGCGTGCATCCAGCTGGGCGACGGCCTCGCGGTAGGCATCGTCGTCCATCTCGGCGGCCAGCAGCGGCACCACCGCCATGGCGCCCAGCACCCAGGCGGCCGACGCGCGCCACAGCGGGCGCCTCCATCCCCCAGGCATCAGCGCTTCTGTTGGCGCAGCCAGGTATCGAGCTGCTGGGCCACCTGGTCGGTGGCCGATGCCAGTGCGGCGGCGGCA
>NZ_KE148558.1:7637-19051 GCF_000410635.1 Comamonas sp. B-9 | reverse complement strand
GGCCAGGCACGGCCCGCAGCCGTGCCGCGCAAATGCCAGCTGGGCGGCCAGACCATCTACACCGACGGCCCCTGCCCGGCAGGCAGCCAGGAGCAGATCGTGCCGGAGAACCTGTCCGTGATCCCGCGCTGAACCGGCCCGCTGCCAATACCGCAGTGCCCCACCCGCGTGCGCCATCTGCGCGATACTGCCTGCGCAATGCAACGTGGTGCTGCATTGCATCGATAAAGGACATGCGTGCAATCAGCGGACAGGCAATGGTTTGACGAGGCGTACTACCAGCGCTTTTACTTCGACAAGAAAACCAGTGTGGTGGACCCCGCGCATGCCGCGCGCCTGGGCGCCTTTGTCTGCAGCTACCTGCAATACGTGCGCGTGCCGGTGCAGCGCGTACTGGATGTCGGCTGCGGCATCGGCCTGTGGCGCGATGCGATTGCACAGCACTTTCCACAGGCCAGCTACCACGGGGTGGAATACAGCGAGTACCTGTGCCAGCGCTATGGCTGGGAGCAGGGCTCGGTGGTGGACTATGCGCCGGCCGATGGCCAGCCCTTTGACCTGGTGATCTGCCAAGGCGTGCTGCCCTACCTGAGCCCGGCCGATCTGAAGCTGGCACTGGCCAATCTGGGCCGGCTGAGCCGGGGCGCGCTCTATGTCGAAGCCGTCGCGCGCGAAGACTATGAGCGCGACATCATCGACGACGCGCTGACCGCCCCGCGCCTCTACCGCCACCGCGCCGAGCTCTACCGCCGTGGCCTCGCCCAGGGCTTTACCGAGCTGGGCGGTGGGGTGTGGCTGAGCCGGCGCGCCGATGTGCCGCTGTTTGCGCTCGAAGCGGTGCAGAACTGATAGGCGCTAAGGGCAGCGCTAAACCCGCTGCGCTGCTTGGTTGGGCAGGGCGACGACAATAGCGCCCGTGCCATCCCAGCCCTCTTCCCCCCTTGCCAGCGAGGCCGCCAACACCGCTGGCGCCCTCGCCCCCCATGCCGTCTCGCGCCTGCGCGCCGAGCGGCTGCAGCGCAGCACCCGCCCTTTTCTGGCCCGAGGCGGCCCCAAGGGGGAGCGCTGCGAGGGCTGCCGGCTGCGCCCCAGCCACTGCCTTTGCGCGCTGCGGCCCACGCAGGCCACCACGGCGGGCGTATGCCTGCTGATGCACGATGCCGAGCCACTCAAGCCCAGCAACACCGGCTGGCTGATTGCCGATGTGGTGGCCGAGACCTGGGCCTTTGGCTGGTCACGCACAGAGAGGGATGCTGGGCTGGAAGCGCTGCTGGCCGATCCGCAATGGCAGCCCTATGTGGTCTTTCCTCAGGAGTTTGTGCATGAGCCCGGCCGCGCCGTGCAGCAGCTGCCAGCACCATCCCCGCCAGAGGGAGGCCGCAGGCCGCTGTTTATCCTGCTCGATGCCACCTGGCCCGAGGCACGCAAGATGTTCCGCAAGAGCCCCTATCTGGACCGCTTTCCAGTGCTCAGCCTGCACCCCGAGCAGATCTCGCGCTACCAGCTGCGGCGCTCGCGCCGCGACGACCATTTCTGCACCGCCGAGGTCGCAGCCCTCTGCCTGGATCTGGCCGGCGACCAGCGCGCGGCGCAGACCCTGGAAACCTACCTGGACATCTACACCCACCACTACCTGCAGGCCAAGCACCAGCTGCCGCCCGACTGGCGCAGCGCCGCGCACCAGCAGCTCCTGCGGCTGCAAAACCCTCTGTGACAGCACTGTCACTGTCGTATATCCATAGCTAATCTGGTTGCTGTGGCAGCCAACACCCCGCGTCAACTTTGACAGGGTTAACCAAGAAGTTCTGCGGCACAGTCAAACGCCAGGTTTGCCGGAATTCTCCTACGTATGCGCCTTTCCAGCGAGAGCAGTGCGTACCGGGCCCTGCCGGGACGATTGCATGGCCGCCAAAAAATTAGATCGTTTTTCAGAACAATCTATTCCGATTTAGGCTATTTATCGGAAGCGGGGCGGTGCATACACTAACTACATCGATCAACGAGAACCACACAAGGTGCACCGCACCACCCGTTGAGCGAACCAGCCCCTCATGGTGAGTCGCTGGAGTTCTCCAGGAGTTAAAAATGAACGCACGTATTTTCTCGATCGCCGGTGTAGCTGCTCTGATGTTGGGTGCCGGTGTTGCCCAGGCCAATCCCTTTGAAGGCGACCAGTCGATTGCTCCCCATGTTGCCGCCACCAGCGCCGTGAGCCGCGCCGATGTGCAAGCGCAATTTGTCGAAGCCCAAAAGAACGGCACCCTGTTGTTCAAGGGCGACCAGCTGCAAGCCAATGCCTTTGAAAAGGGCAGCAGCAACCTCTCCCGCGCCGACGTGGTGAAAGCCGCCCACGACGCCCGCGTTGCCGGCACCCTGCCTGAAGGCGAAAGCTTCGGCGAATAAGCCCGGGCAACCGCGCTGAGGCGCTGAGAGTGGGCCGCAGGCCGCTCTCGCAGCCCTCCCCCAATTTCGAATCAACCTATTTTTTGGACGCCGCCGCTCTTACCGCGCAAATCCGTGATTTGCCAGCAGCGCGGGTCCGTGGAGAGAAACCATGTTTGCACGCAATATGTCCGCTTTGATGATGGCCGCTGGTCTGGTGTTTGCCGGTGCTGCCAGCGCCGCTACCACCGCCCCCGTGGGCAATGGCTCGGACTACCCCGCCTACCCTGCAGCCCATAGCACCCTGACCCGCGCCGACGTGCAGGCCCAGGTGAGCGAAGCCCAGCGCAATGGCTCGATGGCCGTGATCGGTGACCGCATCAACACGTTCGGTGCAGAAAGCCGCACATCCAGCCTCAGCCGCGCCCAAGTGCAGCAGCAGGCCCATGAAGCCCTGGTCGCCGGCACCCTGCCTGAAGGCGAATCCTTCGGCGAATAAGTGAAGCAAACCGCTCTCCCAGGCGGATGCTGGCAGAGCGGTCAGATGTTCATGCTCTTCGCCATTGGGCGAGGCTTGAGAGACATTACAGCGGGTATGCCCGCCACACAACGAAAACGCATCTAGTGCGTAGCCCGGCCAGACCTTGTCCCATTGCGTCTGGGCCGTGCTCTTGGTAGCCACTGCCGGTTCGCCGGCAGTGGTCTTTTTACGTCTCAATCCAATGCAAAACCAGTTTCGGTGATCTGCAGCTGGCCGTTCTCGCCCTTCTGCAACCAGCCTTGCTCACAGGCATAGTCCATGGCAGGCTGCTGCTCTGCAGCGCTGACGCCATTGCGCTTCAGCACATTGCCAAGGGCATCGGCATCCAAACCATCGCCCGCGCGCAGCAGTTCCTCATTCACCATCAGGTAGAGCAGGTGCTTGGCGTTCTTGCGTGTTGCTTCGGTATCGGTCATCCGTCTTTTCCTCCATCAGCATAAAAAAACCGCAACTCGGTTGCGGTTCAGGTGTGGTGGCCCTTACTGGGCCTTTTTCATCCAGTCCGACAGCTCATCGGCATGCTCTTGCTCCTGCTCCAGGATCTGCTCGATCAGGCGGCGCGTGGTGTGGTCCTTGTCGCCAATCAGGTCGACCATCTGCGTGTAGGCCTCGATGGCGACGCGCTCGGCCACCAGGTTGGAGCGGATCATCGCATGCAGGTCCATGTCGTCGTTGTAGTCGGCATGGCTGCGGCCGCTCAGACTGTCGGGGTTGAAGTCGGGCTCGCCACCCAGCTGCACAATGCGCGTCGCAATGCGGTCGGCATGGGCCTGCTCTTCTTGGGCATGTACCAAGAACTCCTCTGCAATGGCGGGCGATTCCAGGCCCGTCGCGGTGAAGTGGTGGCGCTTGTAGCGCAGGATGCAGACCAGCTCGGTGGCCAGCGAATCATTGAGCAGGCGGATGATGTCCTCGCGGTAGGGCGAGTCATTGGGCAGCACGGCGCCCTGGTCCAGGCTTTTCTTGGCGGCATCCAGACGCTTGGAGTCAAGCGCCAGCGGGGTGCGGGTTTTGTCTAGCATCGCGGCTTCCTTTGGTGGGTGGTTGTTGTAAACACTACCCCTACAAGGTAAGCCCGCAGCAGCCCCGCGTCTGTGAGACAAGGGCTACTGTGCTTGCGCTAAAAGTTCAGAATCCTGCCCCGGGCTGGGCCAGGTAGTCCAGCTCTTGCGGCGTGCTGCTGCGGCCCAGAATGGCATTGCGGTGCGGAAAACGGCCAAAGCGGCTGATGACGGCCTGGTGGCGCAGCGCGTAGTCCCAGGTGCCTTGCAAATAGGTCTGCAGCTCGGCGGGCGCCGGGTGGCTGTCGCGCAAGCGGGCGGCCAGATCAACGCTGCGCTGCTGCAGGGCTGCATCCTCGGCATGCTCCAGCGGCAGATAGACAAACACCCGCACCACTGCCGGCAGCGCTTGGTCCCGGCCACTGTCGCACAGGCCCAGCGCCAGCTGCAGCGCCAGCGGGTCACCAGCAAAGGATTCGGGCGTGCCCCGGTAGATATTGCGTGTGAACTGGTCGAGCACGATGATGCGGGCCAGCGTATCCCAGACACCGTCGGTCCAGCCAGGCAAGTCAGCTGTTAGCGCCGCCTGCACTGTCGCACCAAAATGCGTACGAATGCGCGCATCGAAGGCATCGGACTTGCTGAACCATTGCTGCTTGTGCTGCAGCGCCTCGCTGCTGGAGGGGCGGGCGCTACCCAGCCAGAATTGCAGCACCTCATCGGCAGAGGCGATGGGCGCGGGTGCAGGCGCGGACGCAGGCGCGGGTGCGGAAGCTGAAGTCATGGCGAAGCCTGTATCTATCAAAGCCCGTTTTTACCATGCAGCCGCAGCATGCAGAAACAACAAAGCCGGGCAAGGCCCGGCTTTGGTGGGGGATGACCGCCGTTTATGCGGTGCGCGAGCCTGCAGGCTGCTGCACAGGCTTGCTGCTGGAGCGGTCGCGCAGGCCCAGCGCCCAGCGCTCGATGGTGTAGAAGGACAGCGCGGCAAACGCAGCCGAGATCGGCAGGCCCAGGATCACCACCCACTGCCAGTCGGTATGGGCGCGCAGCAGGCGCACAACCGGGTAGTGCCAGAGGTAGATACCGTAGGACATCTTGCCCACCCAGACCAGGGCCGGCAGGCTCAGCATGTCGAACAGCACACCCTTTTGCTTGCTCACCGCAACGATGATGGCGGCAGCGACCAGCTCCACCAGCGCAAAGCCCCAGAGCAGCGCACCGGCGTCGTCCCACTCGTAGCCAATCACGGCAAAGGGCAGCACCGGCAGCAGCCACAGCAGGTATTTCTGGCGCGCATGCAGCGCATCCATCCACTCGGGGCGGTGCACGGCCACAGCGGCCAGCGCGCTACCCAGCAGCATGCCGGTGGCACGGGTGTCAAAGCGGAAGAAGATTTCGTAGAAGTGCTGGCCCTGGGCCACCCAGTAGGCGCGCCAGACAAACATCAGCGCCACCAGCAGCAGCACCGGGCGCCACAGCTGCTTGCGCGCGGTATGGGCCAGCAGCAGCACCAGAAGCGGCGGCCAGACCAGGTAGAAATGCTCCTCCACCGACAGCGACCACATATGCAGCAAGGTGTCCGGGCTGTCAAAAAAGGCGATGCCGTAGTCGGCCAGGTACAGCGCCGAGACGACAACATCCTGGTTCACATCATCCAGGCCAGGCCAGATCAGCGGCGCAAACAGCCAGTAGGCGGCCAAGAACAGCAGCAAGGCCGGGGCCAGGCGCAAAAAGCGGCGCTTGTAGAAGCGCCAGAAGTCCAAGCGGCCCGATTGCTGGTGTTCCTTCAGCAGCAGCGAAGTGATCAAAAAGCCGCTGAGCACAAAGAACAGGTCCACACCAAAGAAGGCGCCATCGAACATCGGCGCATGGGCGTGGGACAGGAACACCAGGACGATTGCCACTGCGCGCATACCATCGAGCGCAGGGTTGTATTTCATACGGAATCCAGACAAAACCAAAGATCTCCATCTAACCGCAACAGGGCCTCAGCCGTTGTTGCGCTCCCAGACTTGGTGTCATTTGTTGCGCTGTTTTGGTGCAGGCCCGGAGGCTGACCAACCAGCGCTTGCTGGGAATTAAACATCTGTGCTTAACGCGCCAAGTGGCACGAAAGCTGACCCATCGGGCTTTGCGGTCCCCGCATTGCCGCTGGTCTCCAGGGCATGCAGGGAATACCAACCATGCGCCAGGGCGCGACGATTGAGAACCCGAGCCTATCGATTAAGTTCCGGCGTGAATGCATTATTTTGTGACCAATGCAGCCTAAATGCATGCATCTTGCAGTCAGCATGCAGCGCACCTGCCATCAGACACAGCAAGCCCGCTCCTCGCCGTCCATCCCCTCTGCCTTGCCTGGCCCGCTGGGTCTGTGCCCGGGGCCCCTGCCTGCCTCGCACGGTGTGCAAAGCCTGCATGGCGATGATCGCCTGCAGGCCCCCAAGCGCTGTGTAGGAAAAGACGAAAGGCGCCCGTCAGCACCCGGGCGCGAATTGTGCCAGTTCGCCAGGCACTGCGCCCGCAAAGGGCTTGGGCAGGCTGACAAAAAATAACATTGCCAAGCAGGATCAGCGGGGCGCCCCAGCAGAAACAGCGCCCCCTGCTGCCAGGGTGACAGCTTGCGTGCTAACCCCCATGCCAGCGCGCGCCGCTTTGCGTACGCTCTGGCTACGCTTTTTCTTTTGCCATGACCACCTCTGCCCTCTCCCCCCTGCCCCAGATCGAGCACTACGCGCAATGGCTCAGCCAGCAGCATGGCCTGCACTTTGACGACTACGAGGCCATGCATGCCTGGTCGGTCGAGCACCTGGCTGCATTTTGGCGCAGCATCTGGGACTACTACCAGCTTGAATCGCCTACGCCAATCACCGAGGTGCTGAGCGCCGATGCCATGCCGAATGCGCGTTGGTTCAGCGGCGCCCAGGTCAGCCTGCCGCGCCAGCTGCTGCGCCACACGGCAGCGGCCCATCAGGCCGGGGTGCCGGCCATCGTCAGCGACAACGAACTCGGCCAGGTGCGCGAGATGGCCTGGCCCGAGCTGCAGCGCCAGGTGGCCTCGGTGGCGGTGGCGCTGCGCAGCCTGGGCATTGGCCGGGGCGACCGCGTGGCCGCCTATATGCCCAATATCCCCGAGACGGTGGTCGCGATGCTGGCCTGCGTCAGCCTGGGCGCGATCTGGAGCGTCTGCGCCCCCGACATGGGCGTGGCTGCCGTGGTGGACCGCTTCAAGCAGATCGAGCCCAAGGCCTTGATCGCCGTCGATGGCGTCTACTACGGCGGCAAGCCGCTGGACCGCAGTGCGGTGGTGCAGGCCTTGCTCGCCGAGCTGCCCACGGTGCAGCACTGCATCCGCGTGCAAAGCCCCTATGCCGCCGCGCCGGTAGGCAGCCACAGTTGGGACTGGGCCACCACCGGCCAGGACGCGCAGGCCGTCGCGGCCTTCGAGCCCGAATGGCTGCCGTTTGACCACCCGATCTGGATCGTCTACTCCAGCGGCACCACCGGCCTGCCCAAGCCCATCGTGCATGGCACCGGCGGCATCCTGCTGGCCCTGCATGTGGCGGGCCTGCACAACGACCTGGGCGCCAGCTACAGCGACAGCCATGCCGGCGAACGCTTTCTCTGGTACAGCTCCACCGGCTGGGTGATGTGGAATATCCAGGTCAGCGGCCTGCTGTTTGGCACGACGATCACCATCTTCGACGGCCACCCGGCCGGCAGCAGCAGCCAGCCTGATTGGGGCGTGCTTTGGCGTTTTGCCGCGCGCCACCACACCAGCATCTTTGGCGCGGGTGCCGCTTATTTCAGCAACTGCATGAAAGCCGGCCTCGACGTGGGCGCGATCCCTGGCCTGCAGCAGGTGCGCACCTTGGGCAGCACCGGCTCGCCGCTGGCACCCGAGGTGCAACGCTGGGGCAGTGCCCAGCTGCAGGCCGCCGGCGCCGGCGAGGTGTTCTGGTGCAATATCTCGGGCGGCACCGATTTTTGTGGCGCCTTTATCGGCGGCAACCGCAGCCTGCCCCAGGCGCCCGGCCGCATGCAATGCCGCTGGCTGGGCCATGCGGTGGAGGCCTGGAACGAGCAAGGCCAGGCTGTGCGCGACGAGGTTGGCGAGCTGGTCTGCACCCGGCCGATTCCGTCGATGCCGCTGTACTTCTGGAACGACCCGGGCAAGCAGCGCTACCTGGACAGCTACTTCGACCACTGGCCCGGCATCTGGCGCCATGGCGACTGGATCCAGATCAACAGCGACGGCAGTTGCGTGATCTATGGCCGCAGCGACGCCACCATCAACCGCCAGGGCCTGCGCATGGGCACCAGCGAGATCTACAACGCCATCGAGGCGCTGCCCGAGGTGCAGGATTCGATGGTCATCGACCTGGAGTACCTGGGCCGCAACAGCTATATGCCGCTGTTTGTGGTGCTGCGCGATGGCCTGGTGCTGGACGCCGCCATCCAGGGCCGCATCGAGCAGGCGATACGCACCGCCCTGTCGCCGCGCTTTATCCCCGACACCATCGCGCAGGTGGCCGAGGTGCCGCGCACCCTCACCGGCAAAAAGCTGGAGCTGCCGATCAAGAAACTGCTGCTGGGCCAGCCCGCCGACAAGGTGCTGAACCCGCAGACCATGGCCAACCCTGGCTGCCTGCCCTGGTACGAGGAATTTGCGGCTCAGCATCTGGCACGGCACAGCGCCTGAAATCGAGACGCCCCCCGACCCGACGACAGGGCCGAGAGCCCTCCATCCAGCAGCAACCGGGGGGCGATGCAATAATGGAAATCTATCGCGATGCACCCGCTGCATCCGGCCCGGCTGCCTGAACTCTCGCGTTCCGCAGCCGCAGGCCTTTTCCAACACCGAACCCCATGAACGACCGCAGGCCCGAGGCCTGCTTGTCGCTAACGTGTATGCCTTCATCCATTTCCCTGCGCCTGGTGTTTATCCTGGGCTTGCTCTCCGCCATTGGCCCTTTTGCCATCGACATGTACCTGCCGGCCTTGCCGCAGATTGGCGCCAGCCTGCAAGCGCCCGTCGGAGCCGTGCAAGCCAGCCTGACGGCCTTCTTCCTGGCGCTGGGTGTGGGCCAGCCGCTGTTTGGCACCCTGGCCGATATGTGGGGCCGCAAAAAGCCGCTCTACCTGGGCCTGGCGATTTTTGTGCTGGCCAGCGTCGGCTGCGCGCTGGCGCAGGACATCCACACGCTGGTAGTGCTGCGCTTTATCCAGGGCCTGGGTGCGGCAGCGGGCATGGCCATTCCGCGCGCGGTGGTGCGTGATCTGCACACCGGCCACGAGGCCGCGCGCATGATGTCGCTGCTGATGCTGGTCTTCAGCGTCTCGCCCATCCTCGCGCCGCTGGCCGGCAGCGGGGTGATTGCAGTTGGCGGCTGGCGCATGGTGTTCTGGGTGGTGGCAGTGGCCGCGCTGATCGGCATGGTGGCCATGGCGCGCGGCCTGCCTGAGACGCGCGCGTCCAACAACGGCGTGGACAGCAGCCTGGGCGGTGTGCTCCAGGCCTATGGCCTGCTGCTGCGCGACTGGCACTACCTGGGCCTGGTGTTTATCGGCGCCTGCGCAATGGCCGGTTTCTTTGTCTACCTGGCCGGCTCGCCCTTTGTGCTGATCAACCACTACGGCCTCAGCACCACGCAGTACAGCATGGCCTTTGCGTTCAATGCGATTGCCTTTATCGGCGCGGCACAGTTCACCGGCATGCTGGGCAAGCGCTTTGGCCTGGTGCCCGTTGTCAAGCTGGCCGCTAGCGCCAGCGGCGTGGTGATGTGCTGCCTGCTGGCCTACTACCTGGTGGGCGGTGACCAGCTCGCCGTGCTGATTGGCCTGTACTTTGTCGCCAGCGGCCTGATGGGCCTGGTGATTCCCACCACCTCGGTGCTGGCGCTGGAGGCGCATGGCCAGATTGCCGGCACCGCCTCGGCCTTGCTGGGCACCTTGCAGATGCTCACCGGTGCGGTCGCCATGCAGATTGTGGGCCTGTTCTCCAGCGGCAAGCCGCTGCCGATGGTGGTGGGCATGGCCACCGGCGCGCTGTGCGGCGTGCTGCTGACCTGGATCACCCTGGGCGGCAAACGCGGCGCCCGGGTCTGACACCCGCCAACGACAACGCCCCGCAGCTGCGGGGCGTTTTTACTGGGGCGGATTACACCTTGGGCTGGCGGTAGGCCAGGCAGAGCTTGTTGCCGTCCGGGTCGCGCAGGTAGGCCAGGTACAGGGCCGCAGGGCCTTCGCCGCGCCAGCCCGGCGGGTCTTCACAGGCCACGCCGCCATGGGCCAGGCCCACGGCATGGGCCTGGTCGACCTGCTCGGTGCTGCTGGCGGCAAAACCGGTCGTGCTGCCATTGCCGATGCTCGCTGGCTCGCCATTGATGGGGGTGCTGACACTGAAGGTGCCGCCATTGGCGCGCCAGAAATAGCGGTTCTTGTTGGCAGCGCCCGCGGGCACGCCCAGCGCGGCGAGGAAGGCGTCGTAGAACTGGCGCGATTTCTCCAGATCGCTGGTGCCGAGCATGATGTGGCTGAACATGGAAGTCTCCTTGCAGATGGGTAAGGCGTTGGGGAAAGTTCGGGCAGCAGCCACTATAGCGGCGCTGGCGGGCGGCTGAATACGCGCGCTTGTCGCGCAGTATCCACCATCCTCCCCAGCGGTCTGCAGCCAGCACACAACAGTGCCTGGCCGTGCAAGTGCCAGTCCTTAGCCCCTGGTTCTGGTCACCTGTCGCCTGCCTGCCAATCACCGGACACGCACAGTCGCTATAGTCGCCCCGAGCCTGCTGGCATGCGTTACGCGTGCCGGGTCCAGGCACCATCCAAACATGAATTTACAAAATATCCTCGGCCCACAGGCCGCCTCGCACCTGCGTTTGATGGGCATGGCCTTGCTCTGGGGCGCGTCCTGGCCCAGTGGCCGCATGGTGGCCCAGCACATGCCGCCACTGGCAGCGTCGGGCCTGCGTTTTGTGCTGGCCGCCGTGGTGCTGCTGGTCTGGCTGTATGCGGCAGGCGGCATGGCCAGGCTCAGGCGCTGGTCGCCCAAGCGCTGGCTGGGCATGGCCGCCGCTGCAGCCACAGGCGTGTTTGGCTACGCGGCCTGCTTTTTGAGCGGCCTGCAGTACCTGCCCGCCAGCAAGGCGGCGCTGGTCATCACGCTCAACCCGGTACTCACCTTGCTGCTGGCCGCCTGGATCTTTCGGGAACGCATCAACCGCACGATTGCCTTGGGCATGGCGCTGGCGGCGCTGGGCGCGGTGCTGGTCATCTCGCATGGTGACCCGGCCCAGCTGCTGGCTGGCGGCCTGGGCCGGGGCGAGCTGCTGATCCTGGGCTGCGTGGCCTGCTGGGTCAGCTACACCTTGCTGGGGCGCGCCATTCTGGCCGGGGTCGATGCGCTGTCCACCACGGCCGTCACCGCCACCATCGGCGCCGTCATGCTGCTGGCCGCCAGCCTGGTGGTCGAAGGGCCGCAGGGCATG
>NZ_KE148558.1:427-7408 GCF_000410635.1 Comamonas sp. B-9 | reverse complement strand
GATGCTGGCCGGTGGCGCGATGGCGCTGGCGGGCACCGCCGTGATGAACTGGGGCCGGCGCACACCGCGCGCTGCGGCGGCTGCAGCGGCCGCGCGCTAAACCGCCAACGGGTTCTCGGCCAGCTGCGGCGGCAGCTCTGCCCAGGGCTCGTTCATGAACTGCTGGGCCGCATAGTCCATAAAGGCCTGCACGCGCGCGGGCCGGGTACGGCCCGGCGGGGTGACGATGTTCAGCGACAGCACATCGGCCTCCCAGCCCGGCATGGCGGTCTGCAAGCTGCCATCGCGCAGCTCCTGCCACACCAGAAACGAGGGCTGCAAGGCCAGGCCCATGCCGGCCAGCAGCGCCGGCTGCAGTGCCTCGGCATTGTTGACCTGCATCTGTATCGGCATCACCTGCGTGTACTCGCCGTGCCGCGCATGGCGAAAGCGCCAGCTGGTGCCATAGCGCGCCAGGCTGTACTGCAGGCCCTTGTGCTGGGCCAGATCACGTGGGTGCACCGGGTGGCCATGGCGCTCGAAGTAGGCCGGTGAGCCCACCAGCAAGATGCGCACCTTGCACAGGGTGCGCGCAATCAGGCTCGAATCGCTCAGGTTGGCAATGCGCAGCGCCAGGTCAAAGCGGTCGCGGATCAGGTCCACCTGCTCGTCGGCAAAGTGCAGGTTCAGCTCCACATCCGGGTGCATCTTCATGAACTTGGGCAGGATCGGCGACAGCCGCGCAATGCCAAAGGACATCGGCGCGGCAATGCGGATCTGGCCGCGCAGGCTGGTGGAGCGGTCGGTGATGTCGGCCTCCACCGCCTCGCCCTCCTGCAGGATGCGCGTGGCCCGCTCCAGCGCGCTGCTGCCGGCATCGGTCAGCGCCATGCGGCGCGAGGTGCGGTGGAACAGGCTGGTCTTCATGCGGCCCTCCAGCCGCGTGATGGCCTTCGATACCGTCGCCTGCGACAGCGCCAGCTCGGCAGCGGTGCGCGCGAACGATCCGGTCTCGGCCACCTTGGCAAAAATGGCCCAGGCCTCCAGGTCAGGCAGCTTGCTCATGGCTTTATCGCTTTCTCGATCACATTAAATATGGAATGAATGCTTTTCTATATTTTCTATTTTAATCATATTCAAGGCGACCTACACTTTCTTCATCGACGATAAAACACCTGGAGAAAGACATGATTGAACGACGCAGCTTTGACAGCCTGGGCGGTGCCAACCACGGTTGGCTCGATGCCAAACACCACTTCTCTTTTGCCGACTACCGTGACGCCCAGCGCGTGAACTGGGGCGCTCTGCGGGTCTGGAACGATGACACCATCGCCCCGCAAACCGGCTTCCCACCGCACGGCCATGCCGACATGGAAATCATCACCTATGTCCGTGAAGGTGCCATCACCCACGAAGACAGCCTGGGCAACCGGGGCCGCACCGAAGCCGGTGATGTGCAGGTGATGAGCGCCGGCAGCGGCGTGCGCCACTCGGAATACAACCTGGAGTCCACGACGACCCGCATCTTCCAGATCTGGATCCTGCCCGACCGCCAAGGCGACAAGCCCAGCTGGGGCGCCAAGCCCTTCCCCAAGGGCGACCGCAGCGGCAAGTTCGTGACCCTGGCCAGCGGCATGGACGGTGATGGCGACGCGCTGCCCATCCGTGCCAATGCCCGGGTGCTGGGTGCCACGATCAAGGCCGGTGAAAGCCTGGACTACGGTTTTGAACATGCCGACCGCTATGGCTACCTGGTCCTTGCCAAGGGCAGTGCCTCGGTCAATGGTGTGGCGCTGTCCAGCCGCGATGGTGCTGCCATCCATGGCGAGACGACCATCCGCATCACCGCCACGGAAGACACCGAAATCGTGCTGGTGGATGCACCGGCCCTGAACTAAGTCAGCCCAGATTCCTTGTTAAACACACGCCTTCCCCGTTTTTAACTTTTCCAAGAGCACGCACCATGACCAACAAATCTTTCCTCGAAGTCCTGACCCCCGCCAACAGCCAGATGATCTTCATCGACCAGCAGCCCCAGATGGCCTTTGGCGTGCAGTCCATCGACCGCCAGACCCTGAAGAACAATGTGGTGGGCCTGGCCAAGGCGGCCCAGGTGTTTGGCGTACCGACGACGATCACCACGGTCGAGACCCACAGCTTCTCGGGCCACACCTACCCAGAGCTGCTGAACGTCTTCCCCGGCAACCCCATCCTGGAGCGCACCTCGATGAACTCCTGGGACGACCAGAATGTGCGTGATGCGCTGGCCGCCAACGTTGCCAAGGGCCACAAGAAGATCATCGTCTCCGGCCTGTGGACCGAGGTCTGCAACACCACCTTTGCCCTGAGCGCCATGCATGACGCCGGTTACGAGATCTACATGGTCGCCGATGCATCGGGCGGCACCTCGCTCGAAGCGCACAACCAGGCCATGCAGCGCATGGTGCAGGCCGGTGTGGTGCCCGTTACCTGGCAACAAGTGCTGCTGGAATGGCAGCGTGACTGGGCCAAGCGCGAGACCTATGACGCGGTGATGGACATCGTGCGCGAACACTCCGGTGCCTACGGCATGGGTGTGGACTATGCCTACACGATGGTGCACAAGGCGCCAGAGCGTGCACAGCACGGCAACACCATCGGCCCCAAGCCGGCTGTTTAACCGTTTTAGGGGGCAACGCCCCCGCCTACCGCCCACACCACCCACCACGCACGCCACCGCCATGACCACCTCCAGCCCCGACACCATTTTTCACAACGGCCGCTTCACCACCTTGAACAAGGCCCAACCCACGGCCAGCGCCGTTGCCATCCGCGATGGCAAGTTTGTCGCGGTGGGCAGTGATGCCGAGGTGCTGGCGCTGGCCACGAGCGGCACCCGCAAGGTCGACCTGCAGGGCCGCAGCGCGCTGCCGGGTCTGTTTGACAACCACACCCATGTGATTCGCGGCGGTCTGAACTTCAACATGGAGCTGCGCTGGGACGGGGTGCGGTCGCTGGCCGATGCGCTGGAGATGCTGCGCCAGCAGGTGGCAATCACCCCGGCACCGCAGTGGGTGCGCGTGGTGGGCGGTTTTACCGAGCACCAGTTTGTTGAAAAGCGCCTGCCGACCCTGGCCGAGATCAATGCGATTGCGCCGGACACCCCCGTGTTCCTGCTGCACCTGTATGACCGCGCCCTGCTCAACGCTGCTGCGCTGCGCGCCGTGGGCTACCACCGCGACACGCCCCAGCCACCGGGCGGCGAGATTGTGCGCGACAGCCAGGGCAACCCCCAGGGCCTGCTGCTGGCCAAGCCCAATGCGACCATCCTGTATTCCACCTTGGCCAAGGGCCCCAAGTTGCCCTTTGAGTACCAGGTCAACTCCACGCGCCACTTCATGCGCGAGCTCAACCGCCTGGGCGTCACCGGTGTCATCGATGCCGGTGGTGGCTCGCAGAACTACCCCGATGACTACCAGGTCATCGAAGAGCTCAACCAGCAAGGCCAGATCACCGTGCGCCTGGCCTACAACCTGTTCACGCAAAAGCCCAAGGAAGAGAAGGACGACTTTCTGCAATGGACCCAGTCGGTCAAGTACAAGCAGGGCAACGACTACTTCCGCCACAACGGCGCTGGCGAGATGCTGGTGTACTCGGCGGCAGATTTTGAAGACTTTCGCCAGCCCCGCCCCGACATGCCGCCGCAGATGGAGACCGAGCTGGAAGATGTGGTGCGCGTGCTGGTGCAAAACAAGTGGCCCTGGCGCCTGCATGCCACCTATGACGAGACCATCAGCCGCGCGCTCGATGTCTTCGAAAAGGTGCACCAGGAAACCCCCATCGACGGCCTGAACTGGTTCTTTGACCACGCCGAAACCATCTCCGACCGCTCGATCGACCGCATCGCTGCGCTGGGTGGCGGCATTGCCGTGCAGCACCGCATGGCCTACCAGGGCGAGTACTTTGCCGAGCGCTATGGCCACAAGGCGATGGAAGCCACGCCGCCCGTCAAGAAGATGCTGGAAAAAGGCGTCAAGGTGTCTGCCGGCACCGATGCCACCCGCGTGGCCTCGTACAACCCCTGGGTGTCGCTGTCCTGGATGGTGACCGGCAAGACCGTTGGCGGCATGCAGATGTACCCCGAGCGCAACCTGCTCGACCGCGAAACCGCGCTGCGCATGTGGACCGAGAACGTGGCCTGGTTCTCCAATGAGGAAGGTGCACGGGGCCGCATCCAGGTGGGCCAGTTTGCCGACCTGATCGTGCCGAACAAGGACTATTTCCAGGTGCCCGAGGATGAAATCTCCTTCCTTACCTCGGACCTGACCGTCGTCGGTGGCCGGGTGGTGTATGGCGCAGGCAGCTTTGCCCGCCATGACGACAACCCTCTGCCCCCAGCGATGCCCGACTGGTCGCCCGTGCGCCGCTTTGGTGGCTATGGCGCCTGGGGCGAGCCCGAAGGTGCCGGCAAAAACTCGCTGAACCCCGCCCGCTACCGCAGCCTGGCTGCTGGCTGCGGCTGTGGCAGCCACTGCGGCATGCACGGCCACCAGCATGCCGATGCCTGGGCCTCCAAGGTGCCGGCCTCTGACATGCAAGGCTTTTTTGGCGCACTGGGCTGCTCCTGCTGGATGTCCTGAGCGACCTGCCCCCCGTTTTTAAATTCTGCTGATCCGAGACCTGCCATGAACCACCCCCATTCCGACCATCCCCCGGCGCAGCCCGCTGCCCCGGCCCAGCCTTCCGGCGGCAGCTTTGCCCCCTTGCAGCAAAAACTGTTTGCCGTGCTGTGGATCGCCACCGTCGTTGGCAACACCGGCAGCTTTGTGCGCGATGTGGCCAGCGCCTGGCTGATGACCGACCTGTCGCCATCGCCAACGGCAGTCGCGCTGGTGCAGGCAGCAGCCTCGGCCCCGGCTTTTCTGCTGGCGATACCGGCAGGCGTGCTGTCGGACATCCTGGACCGCCGCAAGTTTCTGATCGCCATCCAGGTGCTGCTGGCCTGCGTCAGCATCAGCTTGATGACCCTGTCGGCCATGGGCATGCAGACGGTGGGCTCGCTGGTGGCACTGACCTTTCTGGGTGGCATTGGCGCCGCGCTGATGGGCCCGACCTGGCAGGCCATCGTGCCCGAGCTGGTCGCCAAACGGGACCTCAAATCAGCGGTAGCGCTCAACTCGCTGGGCATCAACATTGCCCGCGCCATTGGCCCGGCTTTGGGCGGCGTTGTGCTGGCGGGCCTGGGTGCCTCGGTCACCTACGGGGTGGATGTGATCAGCTACGCCTTTGTGATTGCCGCACTGCTGTGGTGGCCGCGCCCCAAGGCCGAGCAAGACGACCTGAGCGAGCGCTTTGCCGGCGCCTTCCGTGCCGGCCTGCGCTATGCCCGCTCCAGCCGCGAGCTGCATGTGGTGCTGCTGCGTGCCTTCCTGTTCTTTGCACTGGCCAGCTCGGTCTGGGCGCTGCTGCCCCTGGTGGCCCGCCAGCTGCTGGGCGGTGGTGCCGGCTTCTACGGTGTGCTGCTGGGCGCCGTTGGTGTCGGTGCCATTGGCGGTGCCTTCCTGCTGCCCAAGCTGCGTGCCCGTCTGTCGTCCGATGGCCTGCTGCTGATGTCGGCCCTGGTCTCCGCTGCCGTGATGGCCTTCCTGGCGATGTCGCCGCCCCAATGGGCTGCCGTGCTGGCACTGCTGCTGCTGGGCCAGTCCTGGATCACCGCGCTCACCACGCTCAACGGTGTAGCCCAGGCCATCTTGCCCAACTGGGTGCGGGGCCGTGCGCTGGCCGTCTACCTCACCGTGTTCAACGGCGCGATGACCTTCGGCAGCCTCAGCTGGGGCTTTACCGCCAAGGCGCTGGGTGTGCCCAGCACCTTGCTGGTGGGTGCTGCCGGCCTGGTCGTGATGGGCCTGATCGCCCACCGCATCAAGCTGCCCGAAGGCGAGGCCGACCTGGTGCCATCCAACCACTGGCCCGAGCCGCTGACCGCCCACGCTGTCGACAAGGACCGGGGCCCGGTGATGATCCAGATCCGCTACCACGTGGCCAAGGACAACCACGCGCCCTTCCTGAAAGCTCTCGCCCGCCTGTCTGCCGCCCGCCGCCGCGATGGCGCCTATGCCTGGGGCATCGTGCAGGACACCGCCTCCGAGGACCACTTCATGGAGTGGTTCCAGGTGGAATCCTGGGCCGAGCACCTGCGCCAGCACAAGCGGGTGACCCATAGCGATGCCGATGTGCAAAGCGAAGTGGCGCAGTACCACCAAGGCAGCGAACCCCCGGTGGTCCAGCATTTCCTGTCGGTGAACCACCCCGCCCAAGGCCATGCCTGATCGTTGAACCCCAGCACCCAGTCTGCCCAGCGGCAGCCTGGGTTTTGCGTTTGAAAGCGGCCTGTCAAGCGCCGGTAAAACCGGGTAAAGAAGGCCGCCACGGGGCGCAAAAACCGCGATCCCCGCCCATGCGGCGTTTAGCATGCGCGGCATGTCTTCCCCCAAAATGCCCATAGCAGCCACCCCTTCCCGCCGCCAAATGCTGCGCCATCTTGCGCAAGCGGCCTGGGCCGTTCCCGCCCTCAGCCTGGGCGCCTGCAGCAGCATCACCAAGGCCCCGGCAGCTGCCAACGCCGCGCCTGCCATCGGCAATGCGCCCTGGGCGACCGGCGGCACGGCCGCCATCAGCGCGGCCGTGCGCGCCAGCAACCCCTTTGCCGCGGCCGCTGCCAGCGCATGCACGCTCAGTTGCGAAGCGACCATCGGCCCATGCCACACCCAGTCGCCCGAGCGCGTGGACATCAGCGATGGCTGGGATGGCTTGCCGATGCACCTGCAGCTGCGACTGCTCGATCTGCAGTGCCAGCCCATTGCTGGCGCGCTGGTGGAGATATGGCATACCAATTACACGGGTGGCTACTCGGGCGAGATCGTCCCGATGTGCAACAACAACGCAGCCGACACCCAGCGCCAGTTCTTTCGCGGCTGGCAGCGCAGTAATGCCGAGGGCATTGTGCGTTTTGACAGCTGCTAC
>NZ_KE148558.1:0-411 GCF_000410635.1 Comamonas sp. B-9 | reverse complement strand
CGCCAACCATATCCACATCCGCATTCTGCAAGGCGCCTATGAGGCCAGCGATGCGGCCAGCAGCTGGCTGACCACGCAGCTCTTGTTTCCCGACGCGCTCAACAGCGCAATCTTTGCCCAAGCGCCGCACTACCAGGACAAGGGCCAGCCCGACACCACGTTGGACAGCGACAACGTCGTCGGCGAGGAGCCCGACAAGAGCGCCTATCTCTGGGAGGTGCAGAACATCGCCGGCGTGATGCTGGCCAGCAAAACCCTGGTGCTGCGCAGCAATCTGGGCGATACGCTGTGCCAGGTCAAAGGCAGGATGCCGCCCGGCCCACCGCCGGGCATGCAGGGTGGCCCTGGCGGACCCGGTGGGCCGGGGGGACCAGGCCGGCCACCGCCCGGCTTCCAACCTGGTGGCCCGCG
>NZ_APCR01000292.1:0-2465 GCF_000410635.1 Comamonas sp. B-9 | reverse complement strand
ACAGAAGTGACCCACTAACCCCCAGGATTTCCATCTAATTCTGACCCACGCACTAACCCTAGCCTGCAGCTATGTTGAGCAGCAGGAGACCAGGAGTGATAGACGTGGCAATCCTAAGTGTCATCCGCCGCTGGGCATTGCGTGAGCAGTTGTCCATCCGCGAGATCTCTCGCCGAACCGGCCTGTCTCGCAATACCATCCGCAAGTACCTGCGATCAGACGTAGCTGAGCCCAGTTATGCCAAGCGGGTCAGCTCTTCCAAGCTTGATCCGTTCACGGCCAAGCTCTCTGCTTGGCTCAAGACTGAGGCGACACGCTCTCGCAAGCAGCGCCGCACGATCAAGCAAATGCATCTGGACCTGCAGTCTTTGGGCTATCAGGGCTCCTACAACCGCGTGGCTGCTTTTGCTCGCGTTTGGCATAAACAGCACGTTCTGGCGCAGCAAACTACAGGTAGAGGCACCTTCGTTCCCCTTGTCTTCGGGCCTGGTGAGGCCTTCCAGTTTGACTGGAGTGAGGACTGGGCTGTGCTTGGCGGCGTGCGCACAAAGCTGCAGGTGGCGCACTTTAAGCTCAGCCACAGCCGTGCGTTTTACGTGCGAGCCTATCCTCTGCAAACGCACGAGATGCTGTTCGATGCGCATAACCATGCCTTCGCTGTTCTGGGCGGCGTGCCTCGCAGGGGCATCTACGACAACATGCGCACCGCAGTGGATCGTGTCGGACGCGGTAAGGAGCGGGACGTTAACGCACGCTTTGCTGCAATGGTCAGCCACTTCCTGTTTGAGGCTGAGTTCTGCAATCCTGCTTCGGGCTGGGAGAAGGGCCAGGTGGAGAAGAACGTACGAGATGCCCGCCACCGCCTATGGCAGATTGTTCCACCTCTTGCGAATCTACCTGCACTCAACACGTGGCTTCAAGAGCGCTGCCTTGCGCTATGGCGAGAGATTGAGCACGGCAAACTACCAGGCAGCATTGCCGATGTTTGGGCCCAAGAGCAAACTTCATTGATGCCTGCTCCACGGCCATTCGATGGATTTGTGGAGCACACCAAGCGCGTCTCGCCCACCTGCCTCATTCACTTTGAACGCAACCGCTACAGCGTTCCTGCGCCGTATGCCAATCGGCCTGTGAGTCTGCGCGTCTATGCAGATCGTCTAGTAGTTGCTGCCGAAGGTCAGATAGTCTGTGAGCACCAGCGCATCATTGATCGCCGCCACGATGGCTCTGGCCAAACCATCTACGACTGGCACCACTATCTGGCTGTGCTGCAGCGCAAGCCAGGTGCATTGCGCAATGGAGCTCCGTTCGTAGAGCTACCCGCTGCTTTTAAGCGGCTGCAATCTATTTTGCTCAAGCACCCTGGCGGTGACCGAGAGATGGTGGAGATCCTAGCTTTGGTGCTTCACCACGATGAACAAGCGGTGCTTGCCGCAGTGGAGGTGGCCTTGGAAGCGGGTGTGCCCAGCAAGCTCCATGTACTGAATGTGCTGCACCGGTTGCTCGATGGAACCACTACTCCAGCGCCTGTCACATCTCCGCAAGCTCTTCAGTTGTCTGTAGAACCCCAGGCCAACGTGCGTCGCTATGACCAACTCAGAGAGGTACGCCATGCGTCATGACCCAGCCATCGCCTCCATAGTGATCATGCTGCGCGAGCTCAAGATGCACGGCATGGCCCAGGCCGTCAGTGAGCTAGCCGAACAAGGCGCTCCTGCGTTTGAAGCCGCTCAACCTATCCTGTCCCAATTGATTAAAGCAGAGACAGCAGAGAGAGTGGTACGCGCAGTAGCATATCAACTCAAAGCAGCCCGATTCCCTGCGTATCGGGATCTGGCTGGCTTTGAGTTTCGCCACAGCGAAGTAAATGAAGCGCTGGTGCGTCAGTTGCATCGATGCGAATTTCTGGAGGATGCCAACAATGTGGTTCTGGTCGGAGGACCAGGAACAGGCAAGACCCACATTGCCACAGCGCTCGGTGTTCAGGCCATTGAGCATCACCATCGGCGGGTACGCTTTTTCTCGACGGTCGAGCTGGTGAATGTGTTGGAGGAAGAGAAGGCTCAGGGCAAGGCTGGGCACCTTGCAACCAGGTTGTCGTATACAGACTTGGTCATCTTGGACGAGCTGGGCTATCTACCCTTTAGCGCATCTGGTGGGGCATTGCTGTTCCACCTATTGTCCAAACTCTACGAACGCACTAGCGTGGTGATCACCACCAACTTGAGTTTCAGTGAATGGGGCAGCGTATTCGGAGATGCAAAGATGACTACGGCTTTGCTGGACCGGCTCACGCATCACTGTCATATTCTGGAGACTGGCAATGATAGCTTTCGCTTCAAGAACAGCTCCGCACAGCAACCACCAACTACCGTGAAGAAGGAGAGGACCAGCAGAACTCTAGCCTCATCGTGAGCCAACAACTCACGAATCAGAGTGGGTCAAGATTGGATGGAAATGGTGGG
>NZ_APCR01000288.1:0-25525 GCF_000410635.1 Comamonas sp. B-9 | reverse complement strand
CCAGGGCCAAGCGGCAGCTGCCTCCGAGCCCCAGCGCCAGCTGCCCGACCGCGATCGCCTGTCCGCCTTTGCCCAGCGCCTGCAGGCCATGCCGCTGCGCCCGCCTGCGCCCGATCCGGCCGGGATGATCGACTTTGTCTACGGGCCGCTGGCGGGCAGCGATTTCCCGACCCTGCACTGGCTCAAGGCCTTGCGCCGGGCCGAAGGCCAGCGCAGCCAGCGCCTGGAATATGCGTCTGCCTTGGGCGCGCCCGAGCTGCGCCAGGCGCTGCAAAAGCACCTGCACCAGACCCGGGACATACGCTGCAGCACGGAGCAGATCCTGGTCGTCAACGGCTCGCAGCATGCGCTTGATCTCTGCGCCCGGCTGCTGCTCAACCCGGGCGACCCGGTCGTCGTCGAGAACCCCGGCTACCGCATGGCGCACCAGGTGTTTGCGGCCTATGGTGCGCAGCTGGTCTGCGCCGAGGTGGATGACGATGGCCTGCAGACCTCGCAGCTGGCGGCGCTGACCGCAGAGGCATCCGCAAAGCTGGCCTATGTCACGCCCGGCCACCAGTTTCCGCTGGGCGGCTTTTTGCCGATTGCCCGCCGCCATGCCCTGCTCGATTGGGCGCGTGCGCAGCGCTGCTGGCTGATCGAGGACGACTACGACAGCGACTACCGCTACACCGTTCGGCCCGAGCCCAGCCTGTGGTCGCTAGACAGCGCGGACTGCGTGATCCATGTAGGAACCTTCTCCAAGACCTTGTCGCCCCAGCTGCGCCTGGGCTATATGGTGCTGCCCCCGGCGCTCGCCAGCCTGTTTGCCCAGGCCAAGCTGCTGACCGACCGCCACAGTGCCACCGGCCCCCAGCGCGCGCTGGCCCAGCTGATCGACGACGGCAGCTATGCCCGCCATGTGCGGCGCATGCGGCGCAAACAGCAGGCGCGCCAGCAGGCCTTGCTGCAGGCTTTGGACAAGCACTTGGGCACCCAGGTGCGCATCCAGGGCGCTGCCAGCGGCCTGCATCTGGCCGTGTGGTTTCCGGCGCTTCCCGCCAGCTGCGAGGCGCAGCTGGTGCAGGCGGCGGCGCAGCGCGGCGTGCGCGTCTACCCGATCAGCCCGCTGTACCTGGAGCAGGCCAGGCATGCGGAAGCCGGCGTGGTGATGGGTTATGCCTTGCTGGATCTGTCCGAGATTGAGCGGGGCGTGCAGCAGCTTGCCCAGGCGCTCAGGAGCCTGCGCTGATCAGGCATCCCACTGCAGGCAGCGCATGCTGATGGTGCCCGACTGAAAGCCCTCAAACACCTGGCGCGCCGGGCCACTGCCGTGGGCAGCGCCCAGGGCGTAGAGCAAAGGCCAGTAGTGGTCAGGGGTGGGCACGGCCATCCTGGCCGAGGCATGCAGCTGCTGGTAGGCCACCAGGGCCTCGTGGTTGCCCGCCAGCAAGGCCTGCTTGGCTGCTTCATCAAACTGCTGCGCCCAGTCGCGGGCGGCCATCAGCCCTTCGGGTGCGCCGCGCACGGTGGCGCGCAGGTTGTGCACGATATTGCCGCTGCCAATGACCAGCACGCCCTGCTCGCGCAAGGCGGCCAGTTCCTTGCCCACTGCATAGTGGTAAGGGGCAGGCTGGTTGTAGTCGATCGAGACCTGGAACACCGGCACATCGACCTGGGGGTAGAGGTGGTGCAAGACGGTCCAGGTGCCATGGTCCAGCCCCCACTGGTCCGTCAGCTGCGCCTGGCCACTGCGCACCAGCGCGGCCGCCTTGGCAGCAAGCGCCGGGTGGCCTGCGGCCGGGTACTGCATTGCATGCAGCTCGGCCGGAAAGCCGGAGAAATCATGGATGGTGGCGGGCTTGTCGTTGACCGTCACGCCGGTGCTGCCGCGCGTGAGCCAATGGGCCGACACCACCAGGATGGCGGTGGGCCGGGGCAGGCTGGCACCCCAGCGTTGCAGGTGCTGGGTAAAGGGGTTAGCGCTGATCGCATTCATCGGGCTGCCATGGCCGATGAACAGCACCGGCATTTTTCGCGGCGGCTGCGGGCTGCGGGCCAGGGCGTGGCCCATCGGCAAAAGAGCGGCCATCACCGCAGACAGACTGCCGGACAGGACCAGGGAGCGACGTGACAACATGGGGCGTGGAGCAAAAAACAAAGGGCCGCTGTCTGAGGCGGCCGAGGGGCACAAGTTCCGCCGCAGCCCCCAAAGAAAAATGCAGTGCTTGCCCAGGGTATGCACTGCATTTGGAGCGTCAGGCACTCAAGGCATCAGATGCTGGCGTTGTCGATCACAAAGCGGTAGGCCACATCGCCGCGCAGCATGCGCTCATAGGCCTCGTTGATGTGCTCGGCCTGGATCAGCTCGATGTCCGCCACAATGCCGTGCTCGGCGCAGAAATCGAGCATCTCCTGCGTCTCGGGGATACCGCCGATCAGCGATCCGGCCAGGCTGCGCCGCTTCATGATCAGTCCAAACACACCGGGCGATGGGTGCGGGGTAGAAGGCGCACCGACCAGGGTCATCGTGCCATCGCGCTTGAGCAGGTTGAAGAACGGGTCCAGGTCATGCGGGGCGGCCACGGTGTTCAAGATAAAGTCCAGGCTCTGGGCATGGGCGGCCATCTCATCGGCATTGCGCGAGACCACCACCTCGGCAGCACCCAGCGCCTTGGCGGCATCGCGTTTGGATTCGGAGGTGGTAAAGGCCACCACATGCGCGCCCATGGCATGCGCCAGCTTGATGCCCATATGGCCCAGGCCGCCAATGCCCACCACCCCGACCTTGTGGCCCGGCCCCACGCGCCAGTGGCGCAGTGGCGAGTAGGTGGTGATGCCGGCACACAGCAGCGGCGCCACGGCAGCCAGCTGGGCCGGTGGGTGGCTGACGCGCAGCACATAGCGCTGGTGCACGACGATGCTTTGCGCATAACCACCCAAGGTATGGCCCGGCGCATCGGCCGTGGGCCCGTTGTAGGTGCCCACCATGTGGTTGCAGTAGTTCTCCAGCCCCATGCCGCAGTCCACGCAGTGCTGGCAGCTGTCCACAATGCAGCCCACGCCTACCAGATCCCCGGGCTTGAAATCGCTCACCTCGGAGCCAACTGCCGCCACCTCGCCGACAATCTCATGCCCGGGCACACAGGGGTAGAGCGTGCCCGCCCATTCGGAGCGCACCTGGTGGATGTCCGAGTGGCAGACGCCGCAATAGGCAATGCGGATCTGCACGTCCTGGGCGCCGGGCGTGCGGCGCTCGATGTTCAGGGCTTGCAGGGGTTGGTCACCCGCGTGGGCGCCATAGGCTTTGACGGTCATGATGAAGGTCCTATTCCGTTCGTGGAGGTCAGCGCATGGCGCAGGCTAGGCCACGCCAGCCACTGATGCACGGGGTGCAGCCGCCATGCACAGGCATGGGCAGCCATGCCCGCATGAAGGCAGGTTCATCTTACGCCCCTTGTATGGCAGATCTGCTGGGGCCGGGCGACGGCTTGCGAACCGCTGGCGCTGCCGCCAAACGCTGATCGCCCTTTTCATCAAATGGTTTTATGAGAATAATTCTCATTTGCGAATATCATAGACCCCAAGGTTCAGCGATTGCCGCCGTTCCTTGTTTCATCGTGGGGCGACCTACTGGGTTTTTACTCCAGTGGTCGTTTTTGCTAGCCAGCGGTTCTCCATGTAGCCAGGCATTTTTTTCACGTTGAAGCGCTCTCGCCGTCTTTGCGACGCGCTCCGCCCAAGTCCTTCCAGCGGACCTTGCCAGGTCTGTGTTCCGGAAACAGGCATAGGCCCTCGCGGCATGGCGATCCTCTCCCCTGTCCTGTTTATTGCTCAGCTAATGCGCTGTCCAGCGCCTCCTTGTGCAGCGCTTTCCTGTTGCCCGGTGCTGCTGACGCCGTCAGGCTATACCCGATGACATAAAAAGTAGGCGAGTGCTAACATCCACTCCAATCATCTGGAGTTGGTATGAGAATATTCATTTCATGGATTACTAAGTCACTGATCGCTGTGGCTGCCGCGCTGGGCTTGCAGGCCGCGCAGGCACAGGGTCTGCTGTTCACGCCAGGCAGCATCAACTTCAGCAACACGGCGGCGGGCAGCGTATCGGCAGCGCAGAGCGTTACGGTGGAGTACCAAGGCCCCACGCCATTCATACTGAATGTCAGCAGCGTCACGCCGCCTGCAAACTCCGCCTTTACAGTCGTGGACAGCAGCTGCGCTGCAGGCCCCTATCCGCAATTCACGCCCTGTACGATCAGCTTTACGTTCACTGCGCCGGCTGCTGCGGGCCCCGTCACAGATGCCTTCCGTTTTGAAGTCGACAATCTTGGCACCCAGTCCATCACCCTGAACGGCTCCTCGGATGGCGCCACGCCCCAGTCCATCACCTTCAGCTCCACCCCGCCCAGTCCTGCCCCTGTGGGAGGCAGCTACGACATTGCAGCCACTGGCGGTGAATCGGGCGGGCCGGGGGTTTTTTCCATCGATCCCTCAGCGGCTGCGATTTGTTCGGTCACGGGCAATACGGTGAGCTTTCTCAGCGTGGGCACCTGTGTGGTCAATGCCAACCAGGCAGGCAATGGCGCCTATTTCGCCGCCCCGCAGCAGCAGCAAAGTTTTGCGGTGACAGCCGGCCCGACGGCCAACCCGGGCACACCCACCCCAGTCCCCGCACTGGGAGCCTGGGGGGCGGTGCTGCTGTCCAGCTTGGTGGCGGTGGCCATGGTGCTGGTGCAAACGCGGCGCAGGGTTCAGCCAGCTTAACGAACCCACAGCACCTCCAACTGCTGCCTGGCCTGCGCCACCACCAGCGTCAGCTCATCACCCTCCGCCTTGCCGAGCAGCGCCTGGCCCAAGGGCGCTTGGCTGCTGATGACCTGGATGGACTCAGCGCCGATGACCAGCTTCATGTTGCCCCCTTCAGGGCCGAGAAAGATCTGCTGCTGTCTCTCGTCCGCATCCAGCAGGCAAACCAGCGCGCCCAGCTGTATGCCCCTGCCGGCGCTATAGGGCTGCGGGCAAAAAATCCGCCAATGGACCAGCGCCTGTCGTATGGCCTCAGCGCGACGCGCCTGGCCCGTTGCCAGGTAAGCCGCCTCCAGGCCCAAGGTGTCGTACTTGTTCTCGGCAATATTCTCCTCGTGGGTCGCCGCTTCATGCGCCGCACTCACCGCCTGCTCGACCTGCCGCAGGTCATCGGCCAGCCGCTCCAGCACCAGCTGCTGCAGCAAGGATTTATCCACCATGGAAGAAACCTCCCGAACAATTTTGTGGGTGATTATGAACGGCCTTGCTACCTTGGCTAACAACACCACGGATCTTGCACGAGCATTGGCAATGTAATAACATAGTTATAACTTAGGAGTCACTATGCAATTAACCATTCGCGCATTCGGCAACAGCAAAGGAGTCGTGCTGCCAAAAACGCTGCTGGTGCAGGCCGGCCTGGATACCGCACAGGTTGCCGATGTGCAAGTCGTTGACGGATCCATCGTTATCAAGGCCCAGCCTGCTGTGCGCAGCGGTTGGGCAGCAGCGGCTGCGGCGGTCGCACAATCGCAGGATGACCGCCTTGTCATGGGAGAGTTTGGCAACTCAGCAGATGCCGATCTTGTATGGGATGAAGACATCTCTAACCCGCAACAAGCCAACGGACCCGTCGAATGGTGAGCGCAAGCCACCCCATCAAGCGCGGCGAGATTTGGCTGATCAACCTTGATCCCACACAAGGCAAAGAAATCCAAAAGACACGTCCCTGTGTCGTCTTGTCACCCGATGAGATGAACCTCGCCTTGGGTATCGTGACGGTAGCGCCGATGACAACCGGCAGCCATGCTGCCCCTTTTCGCGTGCCTGTGACATTTCAAAGCAGCCAGGGCTTGATCCTCCTGGACCAAATGCGTGCAGTAGACAAGTCACGCCTGGTTGATAAGCGAGGTGACCTGAAAACGCAGGTAACGCAAGCTTGTCTCAAGGTTCTGCGAGAAATGTATTCCTGACATAGCCGCCAAGCGGGTGATCTTGGATTGCACCTCGCCCCAACTGCGGATGCCATGCCTATGCCCGCCAATAAAAAAGCCACACAGCATCAAAAATGATAGCTGTGCAGCCAATGAATCTGGTAGGGCGTGAGGGACTTGAACCCGCGACCAAAGGATTATGAGTCCTCTGCTCTAACCAACTGAGCTAACGCCCCGGTACCACCACCTGCCAGAAGCCCTGGCGAGTGAAGCTTTGCATTCTAGCGTCTATTTCGGATGGCTCAGCGCGTTGGATACGAGCTTGGAGGTGATTCCAACGATCTGGATCATCTTCTCATAGGGCATGCGTTTGGGGCCGATGACGCCCAGGGTGCCAACCACTTTGCCATTGACCTGGTAGGGGGTGCTGACGACCGACAGCTCCTCGACGGACAGCAGCTGGCTCTCGCCACCGATGTAGATTTGCACCCCTTCGGCGCGGTTGGAGTTCTCCAGCAGGTGCAGGATCTGGGTCTTTTGCTCGAACAGGTCAAAGGCCCGGCGCAGGTTGGTCATGTCGTTGCTGAAATCGCTGACGGCCAGCAGGTTGCGCTCGCCGGCAATCACCAGCTCATGCGGCGCTTCTTGGGCATCTTCATCCACATTCACGGCCGCCAGCATCAGTGCGGCAATCTCGTCGCGCAGGCTGTCCACTTCCTTGCGCAGAAGCTGGCGCACCTGCTCCATCGCCAAACCGGCGTAATGGGCGTTGAGGTAGTTGGCCGTCTCGATCAGCTGGCTTTGGGAATAGTCCGACTCGGTAAAGATCACCCGGTTTTGCACATCGCCCTCGGGTGAGACCAGGATCAGCAGGATGCGCTTTTCCGACAGGCGCAAGAACTCGATATGGCGGAACGACGAGCTTTTGCGCGGCGCCTGCACCACGCCTACGTACTGCGACAGCTCCGACAGCACGCCAGCCGCGCTGGTGATGACCTTTTGCGGCTGCTCGGGCGCAATCTCGGCCGACACGACCTGGTCCGAGTCTACGGTCAGCATGGTGTCTACAAACAGGCGGTAGCCCTTGGCCGTGGGGATGCGGCCGGCGGAGGTGTAGGGGCTGGCAATCAGGCCCAGGCCTTCGAGGTCGGCCATCACATTGCGGATCGTGGCCGGCGAAAAGTCCAGCCCCGGCGCCTGCGTGAGCGCGCGGGAGCCCACTGGGTGGCCATCCGCTATATAGCGTTCCACCAAGGTTTTGAGCAGCAGCCGGGCGCGGTCATCGAGCATGGGCGCATTTTATCCGTGTCCTTGGCACCAGCAGGCGCGTTCGGGCCAGAACCAGGGATACCCGGAGCACGCCAGCCAGCAGCCGGACCCCAGAGATGGCTACCACGCACCCGACTTATGGCGCCCATGCAACAATGAAGCCGTAGCTGCCCCGCGTGCCTGCCTGCAGGCGCCAGGGCAGCTCCAGGCCCAGCCCCGGCCACCGGCGCGGCCCGCCTTTGCAGGGCAGGCGGCAGCCGCCACCTGGGGCTGCTCAAGAAATTCAAAAAGATTACGCCACTTTGGTGATGTAATTTGCGTATGCAGTCTCGCTTCCAACACATTGCCCTGATCGGCAAACACCATGCACCGCCCACTGCCGAGGTGCGCCAGCAGTCCTATGCGGCTTTCAGCCAGATCGCCTGCTATATCGAGGCCCAGGGCGGCACTGCATTCCTGGAGCAGGAAACCGCCGCCTTCACCGGCATGGAACACTACCCGACGCTCAGCATGCAGCAGATCGGTGAACGCTGCGACCTGGTCATTGTGCTGGGCGGTGACGGCACCATGCTGGGCGTGGGGCGCGAGCTGGCCCAGTACAACACGCCGCTGGTCGGCATCAACCAGGGCCGCCTGGGCTTTGTGACCGATGTGCCGCTGCAGACCTTCATGGGCCCGCTGTCGGCGATTCTGGCTGGCGAGTACGAAGAAGAAGTGCGCTCGATGATCCATGCCCGCGTGATGCGCGAAGGCCAATGCGTCTTCGAGGCGCTGGCCTTCAACGATGTGGTGGTGAACCGGGGCGGAACCTCGGGCATGGTCGAGCTGCGGGTCGAGGTCGATGGTCAGCTGGTGGCCAACCAGCGCGCGGACGGCTTGATCATTGCCACCCCGACCGGCTCGACCGCCTATGCGCTGTCGGTCGGCGGCCCCATCGTGCACCCGACGGTGCCCTGCTGGGTGATGGCGCCGATTGCGCCGCATATGCTGTCCAACCGGCCCAGCGTGATTCCGGATACCCAAGAGATTTCGATCGAGGTGATTGGCGGGCGCGATGTGGCCGCCAATTTCGACATGCAGTCGCTCGCCTCCATCCTGCGCGGTGACAAGATTTTGGTGCGCAGCGCGCCGCACAAGGCGCGCTTTCTGCACCCCCGGGGCTGGAACTACTACGCCACCCTGCGCAAAAAGCTGGGCTGGAACGAAGGAGGCATCACGCCATGAGCCTCAGACGCATTGGCTTGCGTGATTTCGTCATCGTCGAGCAACTGGAAGTGGATTTCCAACCCGGCTTCACGGCGCTGACGGGCGAGACGGGTGCCGGCAAATCGATCCTGATCGATGCCTTGCAGTTGGTGCTCGGCCACCGCGCCGACACCGGCTTTGTGCGCCAGGGCGCGAGCCGCGCCGAGCTGATGGCCGAGTTCGATACGCCCGCCACGCTCGAAGGCTTTCTGGCCGACAACGACATGCCGGGTGAGGAAACCTTGCTGCTGCGCCGCGTGATCGATGCGCAGGGCAAGAGCAAGTTCTGGATCAATGGCGTGCCCGCCACTGCCACGCAGCTGCGCAGCATTGCCGGCGCGCTGGTCGATATCCATGGCCAGCATGCCTGGCAGGGGCTGACCCAGCCCGAATCGGTGCGCCAGCTGCTCGACGCCTATGCCGGTGCCGACAGCACCCCCACGCAGCGCGCCTATGCGCTGTGGCGCAGTGCCGACAAGGCCTTGCAGCAAGCGCGCAGCATGGAAGAAACCCACCAGCGCGAGCGCGAACGCCTGCTCTGGCAGATCGCCGAAATCGACAAGCTCGCACCCGGCCCGCAGGAATGGGAAGAGCTCAACACCCAGCATGGGCGCCTGTCCAATGCCCAGGCCTTGATGGATGCGGCCAACAACGCGATGGCCAGCCTGGAAGGCGAAGACGGCGGCGCGCTCACCCAGGTCAACCGCAGCCTGCATGCGCTGCAGGACCAGGCCCATGTGGAGCCGGGCTTTTCGGCGATGGCCGAGTCGCTGGAGTCGTGCCTGGCCCAGCTCGAGGATGTGATGCGCTCGCTCAACGGCTACCTGCGCCATGCCGAGCTGGACCCGGACAAGCTCGAACAGCTGGACCAGCGCCTGGGCAGCTGGATATCACTGGCGCGGCGCTACAAGCGTGCGCCCGAAGACCTGCCCGCGCTGCTGCAGGGCTGGCATGCCGAGCTGCTGGCGCTCGAAGCCTCCTCCGACATGGTGCAACTCAGCAAGAACGCCCAGCAGGCGCAGGAAGCCTACCAAAAAGTGGCCGCTACGCTGAGCCAGGCGCGCCAGCAAGCGGCCAAGCGCCTGTCCAAGGCGATCACCGCTGCGATGCAGGACCTGGGCATGGCCGGCGGGCGTTTTGTCGCCCAGGTGAGCCCCGCACGCGAGCCGCGCAGCGATGGCATCGACGATGTGGAACTGCTGGTCGCTGGCCACCCCGGCACCGATCCCAAGCCGATTGCCAAGGTGGCCTCGGGCGGCGAGCTCTCGCGCATCTCGCTGGCCATTGCAATATCGACCAGCCAGCTCGGCCAGGCGCCCACCCTGATCTTTGACGAGATCGATTCGGGCATTGGTGGTGCGGTGGCCGATGCGGTGGGCCGTGTGATGCGGGCGCTGGGCCGTGACCGCCAGGTGCTGGCCGTTACCCACCTGGCTCAGGTGGCTGCGCGCGGCGACCACCACCTGCTGGTGGCCAAGCAGCGCAGCAAGGGCGGCAGCACCAGCCATATCCGTACCGTGGCCGATGACGAACGGGTCAACGAAATTGCCCGCATGCTGGGCGGCGAAAACCTCTCGGCCACCAGCCGGGCGCATGCCCAAGAGATGATTGCCGGAGGAATGAATGACCGATAAGACATCTGCCCCGCAGCCGCTGGAAGTGGTGGTCATCACCGGCATGGCCGGCTCGGGCAAGTCCGTGGCACTGCATGCGCTCGAAGACGTGGGCTACTACTGTGTGGACAACTTTCCGCCCGAGCTGATGCAGGCCCTGGTGTCGCTGGAGCACTGGCAGCACGGCAGCCGCGTGGCCATTGCAATGGATGCGCGCAGCGCCAAGGGCCTGTACCTGGTGCCCGAGCAGCTCGAGCGGCTGCGCGAAGCGGGCGCGCAGGTACGGCTGATCTACATGGATGCGCAGCGCGACACGCTGATGCGCCGCTTCTCCGAAACCCGCAGGCGCCACCCGCTGACCAACGAAAAGCTGCAGGAAGGCCCGCGCGCGCTGGTGCAGATGATTGAAGAGGAGCGTGCGCTGCTGTCCGATCTGCGTGAGCAGGCCCATGTGATCGACACCAGCAATATGCGCGGCTCCCAGCTGCAGGCCTATATCAAGGAGTGGATCCAGGCACCGCAATCGAGCCTGACCTTGCTGTTCCAGTCCTTTGGTTTCAAGCATGGCATCCCCATCGACAGCGACTACATGTTCGATGTGCGCATGCTGCCCAACCCCTACTACGAGCCCGAGTTGCGCCCCCACACCGGGCTGGAAGCACCGGTTGCCAACTTCCTGGCGCAGCAGCCCAAGGTGCTGCAGATGCAGGCCGATATCATCCGTTTTCTGGACAACTGGCTGCCCGAACTGGTGAAGAACCACCGCAGCTACGCCACCGTGTCGGTGGGCTGCACCGGCGGCCAGCACCGCTCGGTCTACCTGGTCAATGCGCTGGCCCAGCACTTTCAAGGCCGCTGGACCACCTTGCAGCGCCACCGCGAGCTGGGCGCCAAAAAAAGCTGATGCCCGCGCTGCTTACTCGGCGCGCAAGGCGACGCTGAGCTGGTCAACTACCGTGGCCCAATCGGCATCGGCGGTGATGCTCTCGCGCAGGAAACGCGCTTGCGCTGGCGACCAGAATGCCGCATCTGCCAGCAGCACCTTGTCGGGCAGCGGGCGGTGCGATTCGATGAACTGGCGGATCGAGGCATCATCATCGGGCAGGCCCAGTTGCTGGAACAGCGACGAGAAGGGGTGGACCGTGGGCTCCATGGCGTACTTTCAAGACAAGAGGATGGCTGCAGTCTAAGCGCCAGGCAGCGGCGCCCTTTGCAGGACAAGCCCGGTAATGGACGCCAGTGCCGGCAGCCGAGCCCGCCTCAAAACCCGCGCTGCAGCAGGCTGCGAATCGGCGCGGGCAGTCCCAGATCGGGCCATTGCGCAGGCAGGCACCACTGGCCCGAGGGCGTGGGCACACCATCGCTGGCAACGGGTACCCGCACCGGGTGCAGATGCAGGTCCTTGTGCGTGAGCACATGCAGAAAAGGCCGGGCATGCACCGCCTCCGAGGCATCACCGTGCTGTGCCGACTGCGCAAGCAGCGCCTCTTCACTGTCATAGACCGGCAGGCAGAACAGGCCGGCCCAGATGCCGGGCGCCGGGCGCTTTTCCAGCCAGATGGCGCCATCGGGCCGTTGCCAGCACAGCAGCCACCAGCTGGCGGCGCTGCGCTTCAATTTCTTGGTCTTGACGGGATAGCGCTCCGGCTGGCCCTGGCGGTGCGCCACGCAATCGCTGTGCACCGGGCAGAGCAGGCAGCTGGGCTTTTTGGCGGTGCAGATGGTGGCGCCCATGTCCATCATGCCCTGGGTGTAGCGCGGCATATTGCGCGCCAGGTCGGTGGTGGGCAGCAGGTCTTCGGCCAGCGCCCAGAGCTTTTTCTCGGCGGCACTGCTGGCCAGGTCGTCCTCAAAGCCCAGCACGCGGGTCAGCACCCGTTTGACGTTGGCGTCCAGAATGGCAGCGCGCTGCGCAAAGCAGAACGAGGCAATCGCGCCGGCGGTCGAGCGGCCAATGCCGGGCAAGGACGAGAGCTCGTCGACCGTGTGCGGAAACGCGCCGCCAAAGTGCTCCATCACCTCTTTGGCGCAGCGGTGCAGGTTGCGCGCGCGGCTGTAGTAGCCCAGGCCGCTCCACAGCGCCATCACCTCTTCATCGCTGGCCGCTGCCAGGTCGGCCACCGTGGGGCAGCGCTGCAAAAAGCGCTCGTAGTAGCCCAGCACGGTGCTGACCTGGGTTTGCTGCAGCATGATCTCGGACAGCCAGACGCGGTAGGCATCCTGGGTGTTCTGCCACGGCAGATGGTGTCTTCCGTGGACTGTCTGCCAGGCCACGATCTGTTCGGAAAATCGACTCACAATCGCTGTTCTCGGGGGGAGTAGTTATCGGTGGGCCTGGCCGCTCTGGGGCGGCCTGCCAGGCCCGCGTTTATTTCTGGCAGCGCTTGCAGTAATAGGTGCTGCGCTGCCCTTGCTTGATGAGCTGCACCGGCTGGCCGCATTGCGGGCAGGGCTCTCCGGCCCGGCCATAGACGCTGGCCTGCGCCTGGAAGGCACCGGCATAGCCATTGACCTGGACAAAATCGCGCAAGGTGCTGCCGCCCAGCGCAATCGAGCGGGTCAGCACCTCCACAATCGCTGCATGCAGGCGTTTCGCCTGGGGCCGCGTCGTCTGGTTGGCCGGTTTGGTGGGTGCGATGCCGGCCAGGAACAGCACCTCGCTGGCGTAGATATTGCCCACGCCCACGACCACCTGGCCGCCCAGCAGCAGCTGCTTGATCGGCGTGCGCGACTTTTGCAGCCCGGCCCAGAGGTGCTCCACGCTGAAGCCGGCACCCAGGGGCTCCACGCCCAGGTTGGCCAACAGCTTGGCGGCCATGCCGGAGTCGGCATCGGCGGACCAGACCACCGCACCAAAACGGCGCGGGTCATGCAGGCGCAGCAGGTGCTGGTCGGTGAACAGGTCGAAATGGTCATGCGGGCCGGCGGGCGCATCCCTGGGACTGACCTGCAGGCTGCCGGACATGCCCAGGTGGATCAGCACCACACCCTGGTCCAGCACGAGCACGATGTACTTGCCCCGGCGCTGCACCTCGGTGATGGTGCGTCCGGCCAGCGCGGCGGTGTCGATGCCCAGCGGCCAGCGCAAAGGCTTGCCCATGCGCACGGAGGCGATACGCGCGCCTTTCAGCGGCGCAACCAATCCCCGCCGCGTGACTTCCACTTCTGGTAACTCTGGCACTTTCTTCCTTCTGCAAGGCCCTTGGGCATCGTTTATTATGGGCCGATGACGCAAAAACTTCGTTTACTGGCTTATTTTCTGGCCTCCGGCCTGATGGCACCCGCGTTTGCAGCGCCTGCCCAAGCACCGCAGCATGGCGCTGCCCAGCGGCAACTGGCCTTGGCGGCGGCCGAGCGCGCCGATGATGCCAGAGTCGAGCTGGATGCGGAGCTTTTTTACGAGCTGCTTTTGGGCGAAATGTATGCCTACCGCGGTGATGCGGCCACCAGCGTGGAGTTGCTGCTCGATGCCGCCCGCCGCTCGGGTGACGAAAAGGTCTACCAGCGCAGCGCGCAGCTGGCGCTGCTGTCGCGCTCTGCCAGCCGTGCCACCGAGGTGGCCCAGGCCTGGAAAAGCGCCTTTCCGCAATCGCGCGCAGCCAGCCGCTACATGCTGCAGGTGATGCTCTCGACCAACCATGGCGAGGAAACCGGCCCTCTGCTCAAGCAAGAGATCGCGCTGGCCAAGCCCGATGAAAAGCTCGACTGGATCCGCGCCATCCCCAGCATCTACCGGCGCCTGAGCGACCAGGCGCTGGCGGCCCGCATTGTGCGCGAGGCGCTGACCCCCGAGCTGGAAAACCCCGCTACCGGCCCCGAATCCTGGGCCGCCATTGGCCGCATGGAGCTGGCCGCCGACCAGAAGACCGAGGCCCTCGCATCCGCCCGCCGGTCGCTGCAGCTCAACCCGGACAACGAAAGTGCGGCCAAGCTGGCTGCGGACCTGGTCAACGCCGGCGTGCCGGGGGCTGAGGCGCTGGTGGTGGACTTTTTGGACAAGTCCAAGAGCGGTGAAGCCCACCTGGCCTATGCGCGCAGCCTGATGAACGCCGAGCGCTTTACCGAGGCCAAGGCCCAGCTGGACAATGCCACGCGCCTGAGCCCCGAATCTGCCGACGCCTGGATGCTGAAGGCCGCGCTGGAGGCCCAGCTCAAGCAGTACACCGAGGCCGATGTCTCGCTGCTCAAGCTCGACACCCTGATCGACAAATTCCCCTCGGCCGTGCTGCAGCGCGAAGTGCGCATCCAAAGCCTGATGCTGCGCGAGCAGATGGCCGAGGCCCAGCAGAAATGGGCCGAGGCCGACCGCTGGGCCGATGAGATCGCCAAGGCTGGCAACACCGCGCTGGCCACCTTGCGCAAGGCCTCCATCCAGATGCAGCAAGGCAACTACGATGCTGCTGCGGTTTTGTTGGAGCAACTGCCTGAGGGTAATGCCGGCGAGGCACGCGCCAAGCTGGCCGCGCAGGTGCAGCTGCAAAAGACCGCCAAGAACTATGCCAAGGCGCTGGAGCTGCAAGGCCGCCTGGTCGCGCTGCAGCCGCAAGACCCCGATGCGCTGTACGAGCAGGCCATGCTGGCCGAACGCATGAACAACATGGAGCTGGCCGAGACCCAGTTGCGCCGGCTGATCGAGCTGCAGCCCGATTTTCACCATGCCTATAACGCGCTGGGCTACTCGCTGGCCGATCGCGGCCTCAAGCTCGACGAGGCCAAGAGCCTGATCGAAAAGGCGCTGAGCATGTCGCCCGGTGACCCCTTCATCACCGACAGCCTCGGCTGGGTCGAGTTCAAGCTGGGCAACCTCGAGCGCGCCGCCGAGCTGCTGGAGCAGGCCTACACCAAGCAGCCCGATGCCGAGATTGGCGCCCACCTGGCCGAAGTCTGGTGGAAACAGGGCAAGACACGGCCTGCCGAAGAGCTGCTGCGCACGGTTCTGAAGAACGCGCCCAACAACGACATGGTCAAGAAGACCTTCGAGCGCCTGGGAATCAAGCCATGATGCTGCAGCGCAGGCAGCTCTGCCTGGCTGCCATCGGCACCGGCTTGCTCCCCCTCCTCTCGGCCTGCAGCACGGCAGCGCGCCAGCTGGAGGCCGCACCCGGCAAGACCTACTGGTCGGGCCGCATGTCGGTGCAGGTGCTGGACAGCCCCCCTCAAACCACCAGCGGCAGCTTTGAGCTGTCGGGCAGCCCCGACTCGGGCGAGCTGGTGCTGCTCAACCCGCTGGGCAATATCGTGGCGCGCGTGCAATGGTCGCCCGGCCAGGCGAGCGCGCAGCAGGGCACGCAAACCCGCCAGGCCAGCTCGCTCGATGGGTTGACGCAGACCTTGCTGGGCACCAGCTTGCCGATTGCCGCGCTGTTTGACTGGCTGCAGGGCCAGCCCACGGTGGCCGCGGGCTGGCAGGCCGATCTGGAGGCGCGCAGCGAAGGCAAGATTCTGGCCCGCCGCCTTGACCCCCTGCCTGAAGCCAGCCTGCGCATCGTGCTCGATGCGCCATGATTTTTTTGTGAGACCCTGATCCATGCGTACGCTGTACGACGTTCCTGCGCCTGCCAAGCTCAACCTCTTCCTGCACATCACCGGCAGGCGCGCCGATGGCTACCACCTGCTGCAGTCGGTCTTCATGCTGATCGACTGGGCCGACATGCTGCACTTTGAGCTGCGCAGCGGCGGCCAGATCAGCCGCGAAGACCTGAACACCCCGCTGCCCGCCGATGACCTGATCACCCGCGCAGCGCGGGCCTTGCAGCAGGCCACCGGCTGCAGCCAGGGCGTGCACATCGGCGTGCACAAAAACCTGCCGGCCCAGGCGGGCATGGGCGGCGGTTCCTCCGATGCGGCCAGCACCTTGCTGGCCCTGAACCAGCTCTGGGATTTGAAGCTCTCGCGCAGCGAACTGCAGCGCATCGGCTTGACGCTGGGCGCCGATGTTCCGTTTTTTATTTTTGGAAAATCGGCTTGGGTCGAAGGAATCGGTGACATAATACGTCCACTCGAAAACGAGCAGCAACTAGCAGACACCGCGCTGGTAGTTGTGAAGCCGCAAGAGGGTCTGGATACGAAACTTATTTTTTCAAGTCCGAACCTAAAACGCGATTCAGAAGCTGCTACAATGACGAGCTTCGCTGCAGAGAATTTTGACTTCGGTCGAAACGACTTGCAGCCGGTCGCAGAAAGCCTGTGCCCTTCGATAAAAAAAGTTTCTGACTTTTTGAAATCACAAGGATTACATGCTAGAATGACGGGCTCAGGTAGCGCAGTTTTCGCAGTGAAGAAAATGCAAGCTAATAGCTGCCAGAGTAGTTTTTCACAAGACTGGACAGTGAAAGATTGCACAAGTCTGATGGAACATCCTCTCAGAGGCTGGACCCAAGACTGAAAGTTTCAAAGGATTGGTGATGCTTAGCACCAATTCTTGTAGGGGAGTCGCCAAGCTGGTTAAGGCACCGGATTTTGATTCCGGCATGCGAAGGTTCGAATCCTTCTTCCCCTGCCATATTTCTTACCGCGTACAAGCAACGCACACAGCTAACCCATACCCACTGGGACGCTATGCAAGACCATCATCCAGACTTCATGGTTTTCACTGGCAACGCCAACCGCGAACTTGCCTCTGAAATTGCACAACACCTCCATACCTCTTTGGGTAACGCCGACGTAGGCCGTTTCTCTGACGGTGAAGTCACCGTCGAGATCAAGCAAAACGTCCGTACCCGCGATGTGTTCGTGGTGCAACCTACCTGCGCGCCCACCAACGACCATCTGATGGAACTGTTGGTGATGGTCGACGCCCTGAAGCGTGCATCGGCTGAGCATATCTGCGCCGTGATCCCCTATTTCGGCTACGCCCGCCAGGACCGCCGTGTTCGCTCGACCCGCGTGCCCATCACGGCCAAGGTGGTGGCCAACATGCTGCAAGCCGCTGGCGTGAGCCGCGTGCTGACCATGGACCTGCACGCCGACCAGATCCAGGGCTTCTTCGATATTCCGGTGGACAACATCTATGCATCGCCTGTGCTGCTGGGTGATCTGCGCCAGAAGAACTACGAAGACCTGATCGTTGTGTCGCCGGACGTTGGCGGTGTGGTGCGTGCACGCGCACTGGCCAAACAACTCCATTGCGATCTGGCCATCATCGACAAGCGCCGCCCCAAGGCCAATGTCTCCGAAGTCATGCATGTGATCGGTGACATCGACGGCCGCAACTGCGTGATCATGGACGACATGATCGACACCGCAGGCACCTTGGTGAAGGCGGCGGAAGTGCTGAAGGAACGTGGCGCCAAGAAGGTCTACGCCTATTGCACGCACCCCATTTTCTCGGGCCCGGCCATCGAGCGTATCGGCAACGGCGCGGCGCTGGACGAAGTCGTGGTGACCAACACCATCCCGCTGTCAGCCGAAGCACGCAACTGCAGCAAGATCCGCCAGTTGTCGGTGGCACCGCTGATCGGTGAGACCATCCACCGCATCGCCACCGGCGAATCGGTGATGAGCCTGTTCCAGGAAGCCGACTGATCAAAGGGCCCGCAAGGCCCTTTTTCTGCTTTCTGCTAAAATAGATAGTTTTCGCTGGCCGCTGCAATTTGTAGCGGCCTTTTTAACCGGGTGAACTGGTCGCGGTTCATCCCACATTGGAGTAATAAAATGAACGTTGTCGCTTTTGCGCGCGCTAAGCAAGGTACGGGTGCGAGCCGCCGCCTGCGTAATTCTGGCCGTACGCCTGGCATCATCTACGGTGCTGCTGCTGAGCCTCAGTTGATCGAAGTGGACCACAACAGCCTGTGGTATGCCCTCAAGAAGGAAGCCTTCCACGCATCCGTGCTGGAACTGGACCTGGACGGCGCCAAGAGCCAAGTGCTGTTGCGCGACGTGCAATACCACCCCTACAAGCAGCTGGTGCTGCACATCGACTTCCAACGCGTCGATGCCAACACCGCGCTGACCATGAAGGTGCCAGTGCACTTCAGCGGTGCTGAAGAATCCCCAGCAGTGAAGATCGACAAGTACCTGGTGACCCCGGTTGTGACCGAAATCCAAGTGATCTGCATGCCCAAGGACCTGCCCGAATTCATCGCGGTGGACCTGAGCAAGCTGGAAAAGGGCTCGACCATCCACCTGAAGGACATCGCTCTGCCTAAGGGCGTGAAGCTGGCTGCACAAACCAACCCTGCGCTGGTGTCCGTGGCCGCTCCTGCCGCTGCTGAACCTGCAGAAGGCGAAGCGCCTGCTGCTTAATCGCACTGCAAGCTGCTGACGCCCCTGGCGTCTGCAAGCCAGAGGCTGCATTGCTGGTCAATGCAGCCTTTTTTCATTCTTCCCACCACCCCATTCCATCCGCCCATGATCAAGCTGTTTGTTGGCCTCGGCAACCCCGGCCCTGAATACGAAGGCACGCGCCACAACGCCGGATTCTGGTGGATTGATGCGCTGGCCCGGGACTTGCGCCTGCAGCTGGTGCCAGACCGCAATTACTACGGTCTGGTCGCACGCACCTCCATCCAGGGCGAATCGGTCTGGCTGCTGGAGCCCCAGACCTTCATGAACCTGTCGGGCAAGTCGGTCGGCGCCCTCGCACGCTTTTTCAAGATCAAGCCCGAAGAGATTTTGGTGGTGCACGATGAGCTCGATCTGCCGCCCGGCCAGGTCAAGCTCAAGCGCGGCGGAGGTCACGGCGGCCACAATGGCCTGCGCGATATCCATGCGCAGCTGGGATCGTCCGATTACTGGCGCCTGCGCATCGGCATCGGCCACCCCGGGGACAAGCAGGAGGTGCCCAACTGGGTGCTGCGCAAGCCCGCGCCCGACCAGCGCAAGCTGATCGAGGACAGCATCATCCATGCGCTGCAGGCATCGCCCGAGCTGCTGGCCGGCGACATGGAAAAGGCCACGCTCAAGATCCACACCACCAAGCCCCAGCGGCCCAAGCCGCCACGCCCAGAGGCCCTCTGAGCGCACCGGGCTACACGCCCATCACCACCCGATCACTCCGCAGTCACAGGCCCTTGTCGGCCTGCAGGCGCACATAGCGCTGCATCAAGGTGGGCTTGTCTTCCTGAAAATCGGGATGCACCGGAATGCAGGCGACCGGGCAAATCTGCACGCACTGGGGCTCATCGAAGTGGCCCACGCATTCGGTGCAGCGGTGCGGATCGATCTCGTAGTAGTCCTCCCCCATCGAGATGGCATCGTTGGGGCACTCGGGCTCACACACATCGCAGTTGATGCACTCATCGGTAATCATCAAGGCCATGGATGCGTCTCCAAGATTCCAGCACGGGGGAAGAAGTGTGACATGAGCGACATTATCCCGCGACCTCCTTAGCCATACTCGTGGCACTGCGAGTAAGCATGTATGGTGTGTCGGAATTGTTCGCGTTATGCTTGCCGCTGCGAAAAAATACAACAAGCACCAGCAGGTCTGCGCGCCTTTCCTAACCACGACGGCTACCCATGGGTCTTTTCATTCTCAAGCGCACACTCACCTTGCTGCTCACCTTGTTGGGCACCTCGATTGTCGTCTTCCTCGTTCTGGAGATCCTGCCGGGCAACGCCGCCCAGATGCTGATGGGGCCCGATGCCGCGCCCGAAGCAGTCGCTGAGCTGGCCGAGCAGCTCGGGCTCAACCAGCCCGCCTGGGAGCGCTATGTGCACTGGATTTCGGGCCTCGTGCACCTGGACCTGGGCAACAGCTACAGCTACGGCACCCCGGTCATCGAACTGATTGCCGAGCGCATGGCACTCACCTTGCCGCTGGCCTTGATGGCGATGGCCATCACCACCGTGGTGGCGCTGGCCGCCGGCATCTATGCCGCCAGCCGCCACAACAAGCTCGGCGATGTCAGCGTCATGGGCATGGCGCAGCTGGGCATTGCCATCCCCAATTTCTGGTTCGCCATCTTGCTGATCCTGCTGTTCTCGGTGCACCTCAAATGGTTCTCGGCCGGCGGCTTTCCGGGCTGGACCGAGGCCTCGGGCGGCTCACCCTGGGCAGCGCTCAAGTCGCTGATGCTGCCGGCGCTGTCGCTGGCCGTGGTGCAGGCGGCCATCCTGGCGCGCATCACGCGCTCCTCAGTGCTCGAAGTGCTGCGTGAAGACTTTGTGCGCACCGCCCGGGCCAAGGGCCTGTCGCAACGCGCAGCGCTCTACGGCCATGTGCTGCGCAATGCACTGGTGCCCGTCGTCACCGTGATGGGCCTGCAGTTTGCCGAGCTGATGGCCGGCACGATCGTGGTCGAGAACGTGTTCTACCTGCCCGGCATGGGCCGCCTGATCTTTCAGGCCATTGCCAACCGGGACCTGATGGTGGTGCGCAACTGCGTGATGCTGCTCGCCGCCATGGTGGTGATCGTCAATTTCGTGGTGGACCTGCTCTATGCCTGGATCGACCCCCGCACCAAAGCCAGCGATATCTGAGCACGCCATGCAACCGCCTACCTCCGTCGCCCCCATCCTGCCCACGCCCGCTGCCAGCCCAGCGCCTGGCCACACGGCATCCCGCAACACGCTGTGGCGCCGCGCGCTGCGCAACCCCAGCTTCATGATTGGCCTGGTGCTCACGGCCCTGCTCTTGCTCGCCGCTGGCCTGTCCTATGTCTGGACGCCGCACTCGGCCTTCGAGATGAACATGGAGGCCAAGCTGCAAGGGCCATCGCTCGCCCACTGGCTGGGCACCGATGCCTATGGGCGCGATGTCACCTCACAACTGCTGCTGGGCGCGCGTGCTTCCATTTTGGTCGGCGTCATTGCCGTGGGCATCGGCGTCGTGGTCGGCACGGCGCTGGGCCTGCTGGCCGCTGCCAAACGCGGCTGGGTTGAAGAGGCCATCATGCGCCTGGCCGATTTCTCGCTGGCCTTCCCCGCCATTCTCTCGGCCATCATGCTGACTGCCGTGTTCGGCCCGGGCATCATCAATGCCATCGTGGCCATCGGCATCTACAACATCCCGATGTTCGCCCGCATCGCACGCGGCTCGGCCAACACCATCTGGGGGCGCGAATATGTCACCGCCGCCCGCGCCTGCGGCAAGGGCGCCTGGGCCATCACCTGGCAGCATGTGCTGCCCAATATCTCGGCCACCTTGATCGTGCAGAGCACCATCCGCTTTGCGATTGCGATCCTGGCCGAGGCCGCACTGTCCTACCTGGGCCTGGGCACGCAACCGCCGCAGCCGTCCTGGGGCCGCATGCTGAGCGAGGCGCAGACCTTGATGTTCCAAGCGCCGCTGCTGGCCGTCTTCCCAGGCGTGGCGATTGCCTTATCGGTGCTGGGGCTCAACCTGCTGGGCGACGGTCTGCGCGACCTGCTTGACCCGCGTCTGGCCCGCAAGCGCTAAGAACGTGTTGACGATCTCCTCACGCCGCGACAGTGTCTTTGCGAGATGGGATGCGAGGCGCAACACCGCAGCAATAGCCGCGCTATTGCGAGGATTTGCAACGACGCAGACCGCTCGCAAAGCCACTGTCCCTACGGGTTGGAGTGAAATCGGGCGATTTCTGCGCGCTGGCCCTTGCTTGCACCCCGGTGCAAGCTGCGGACCATCGCTTCGACCTCATCCCGATTGCACTCCAACGCGGCTGTGCAGAGATCGTAAACACGTTCTATGGAGTGTCCATGGCATTGATTGATGTACAGCACTTGGAAATCGTGCTGCAAACCCACCGGGGCCCCGCCCGCGCCGTGCGCGATGTCAGCTTCCAGATCGAGCGCGGCCAGGCCCTGGGCCTGATTGGCGAGTCGGGCTGCGGCAAGTCCATCACGGCCATGGCCTTGATGGGCCTGCTGCCCGAATCGGCCCAGGTCAACGGCAGCGCCCAGCTCGACGGCCAAAGCCTGGTGCAGCAGCCCGACCACTGGTGGCGCAGCGTGCGCGGCAACCGCATTGCGATGATCTTCCAGGAGCCGATGACGGCACTCAACCCGGTGCACACCATTGGCCGCCAGATCAGCGAACCGCTGCGCCTGCACAAGGGCTGGAGCGCGCGCCAGGCCCGTGAAGAAGCGATTGCGCTGCTCGACCGCGTCGGCATCGCCCAGCCGGCGCAGCGCTTTGATGCCTACCCGCACCAGTTCTCGGGCGGGCAGCGCCAGCGCATCACGATTGCGATGGCACTGGCCTGTGGCCCCGATCTGCTGATCGCCGACGAACCCACGACGGCGCTGGACGTCACCATCCAGCAGCAGATCCTGGATCTCATCAACGGACTGGTGCAGGAGCGCCAGATGGCCTTGCTGCTGATCTCGCACGACCTGGGCGTGATCTCGCAGAACGTCGACAAGATGGTCGTGATGTATGGCGGCACCGTCGTCGAATCGGGCAGCACCGAGGCCGTGTTCGAGCACATGGCCCACCCCTACACCCGGGGCCTGCTGGCCGCGCGCCCCAGCATGCAGCCGCGCATCCAGGGCCAGCCCCAGCGCCTGCACACCATTGCCGGCTCGGTGCCCGAGCTGGTCGACCTGCCCGCCGGCTGCACCTTTGCCGGGCGCTGCAGCTTTACCCAGGCCCCCTGCTTTGTGCAAAGGCCGCCCAGCGTGGCGCTGCCATCGACCCATCCGCAAGAGACGCACCAGGTGCACTGCCTGCGCCCCGAGGCCTACGCCATCGCCACCGAGACCCCTGACGAGACCCCCGCATGACGGCAGCCCCCCACGACACCCCCTTGCTGCAGGTGCGCGACCTGGTGCGCACCTACACCCTGCCCCGCGAAAAGCTGTTTTCCGCGCCCCCCACGGTGCAGGCCCTCAAGGGCGTGAGCTTTGAGCTGCATGCCGGCCAGAGCCTGGGCATTGTCGGCGAGTCGGGCTCGGGCAAGTCCACCTTGGCGCGCCTGGTGATGGCGCTCGACCAGCCCACCTCCGGCCAGGTGCTGCTCGAAGGCCAGGACCTGCACCGCATGGAAGCGGCCGCGCTGCAGTGCGCGCGCAAGGATTTCCAGATGGTGTTCCAGGACCCCTATGGCTCGCTCGACCCGCGCCAGACCGTCGAGCGCATCGTCAGCGAACCGCTACAGGCGCAAAACACCGCCTCGCGGGCCGAGCAGCGCGAACGCGCCAGCCAGGTGCTGCAGCAGGTGGGCCTGCGCGCGCAGGATGTGGACAAGTACCCGCATGAGTTCTCCGGCGGCCAGCGCCAGCGCATTGCCATCGCGCGTGCGCTGATCACCAAGCCCCGGCTGATCATTGCCGACGAGCCGGTCAGCGCCTTGGACGTGTCGGTGCAGGCCCAGGTGCTCAACCTGATGCAGGACCTGCAGCGCGAGCACGGCATCACCTACCTGCTCATCAGCCACGACCTGGCCGTCATCAACCACCTCTGCGACGCTGTGGTGGTGCTCTACCAGGGCGAGATCGTCGAGCGCGGCGCGCCCAGCGAGCTGTTCCAGCATGCCCAGCATCCCTACACGCAAAAACTGGTGCAGGCCGTGCCCCAGGTGCGGCCACGCCGACACCGCATGCCAGCAGGGATTGGCGCAAGTCCTGTATAACCGTGTTTGAGCTTCTCGGCGCGCCCGGCCAGGGCGTTGCCACTCCGCAGCTTTCCCCCATAAATTGAATAAAACCCTATCCAAGGAGTACCCGGATGCTGAACCGTAGACACCTGCTTGCCGCAGGCACCCTGGCACCGCTGCCGCTGTGGCTGCCTGGCATCGCCCAGGCACAGGCCAAGAAAGACACCGTTGTGCTGGGCATGACCCTGGAGCCGCCAGGGCTCGACCCCACCGCTGGCGCCGCCTCGTCGATTGCCGAGATCACGCACTACAACCTGTACGAGACGCTGACCAAGATCAACTCGGACGGCAGTGTCTCGCCGCTGCTGGCCGAAAGCTGGGAAGTCTCGCCCGATCTCAAGAGCTACACCTTCAAGCTGCGCAAGGGGGTGACTTTTCACAACGGCGAGCCCTTCAACGCCAACAGCGTCAAGTTCTCCTTTGACCGCGCAGCCGGCGAGAAGAGCACCAACAAGGACAAGCGCACCTTCGCCAACCTGACGGCCCAGGTGGTGGACGAGCACACGGTGGTGATCCTGAACAAGGAAATCGACCCGGACCTGCTGTTTGTGCTGGGCCAGGCCACCTCGATCATCGTCGAGCCCAAGAGCGCCGACAGCAACGCCACCAAGCCCATCGGCACCGGCCCCTACAAGCTGGGCAACTGGAGCAAGGGCGCGTCCATCACCTTGGAGGCCTGGCCGCAGTACCGCAACCCTGGCAGCATCCGTATCCGCCGCGCCACCTTCCGCTTCATCTCGGATGCCGCTGCGCAAGTCGCCGCCTTGCTGGCCGGTGATGTGGACATCTTCCCGCGCGTCTCGGCCCGTGGCATCGACCAGTTCAAGACCAACCCGCGCTACCAGGTGGTCATCTCCGGCTCACGCGCCAAGACCATCGTCGCCATCAATGAACGCCGCAAGCCGCTCGACGATGTGCGTGTGCGCCGTGCGCTGTCCGCGGCCATCGACCGCAAGGCCGTCATCGCCGGCGCGGCCGAAGGCCTGGGCGTGCCCATCGGCAGCCACTATGTGCCCGGCGCCTATGGCTATGTGGACACCACCGGCATCAATCCCTTTGATGTGGAAAAGGCCAAGAAGCTGTTGGCCGAGGCCGGCGTGAAGACCCCACTGAGCCTGAGCATGACCCTGCCCCCCACGCCGTATGCGCGCCAGGGCGGCGAGATCATTGCCGCGCAACTGGCCAAGATCGGTGTCGAGGTCAAGCTGCAGAATGTGGAATGGGCGCAGTGGCTCTCGGGCACCTACACCAACAAGAACTACGACCTGTCGCTGATCTCGCATGTCGAGCCTTTCGACCTGGAGAACTACACCCGGCCCGATTACTACTGGGGCTACAAGTCCGAGAAGTTCAACAAGCTGTTCGAGCAGATCAAGCTTGAAGCGCGTCCTGCTGACCGCTCGCGCCTGCTGGGCGAGGCGCAGCGCCTGCTGGCCGAAGATGCCGCCAACGTCTTCCTGTACCAGCCGCAGTGGGTGACCATTGCCGCCAAGAACGTGCGAGGTCTCTGGAAGGACATGCCGATCTTCATCAACGACCTGTCATCCATGTACTGGGCTTGAACCCGGTCTTGCGCTAGGCTTCAAACCAGCACACCGCCCATCTACGGCCTGCCGAGATGGGCGTTTTTTATTTTGTTCCCCTACTCTTTACACGACTTCTGCCCGATATGACCGCGTTGCACGATTGGCCCGCCACAGCGCTGCTGGCCGCCTACCAAAAGCAAGAACTCTCCCCTGTCGATGTCATGCAATCCGTCATCGACCATGTCGCGCAGTGGGAGCCGCACCTCTGCGCCACCTACCTCTACCGGCCGGAAGAGGCACTGGCCCAGGCACGGGCCAGCGAGGCGCGCTGGCACAAGGGCGCGCCTGCCGGCCTGCTCGATGGCCTGCCGGTGACGATCAAGGAAAACATTGCCCCCCAGGGCGCCCCCCTG
>NZ_APCR01000039.1:0-6309 GCF_000410635.1 Comamonas sp. B-9 | reverse complement strand
ACCATGAAACACCCAAAATTGAATGCGCTGGCCCTGGGCACCGCCCTGGCCCTGGCCAGCACCGGCCATGCCCTGGCTGAAAGCCAGTACGGCTTCGCCGCCACCGGTAGCGGCACCGTGACCGCCACCGCCAAGGTCAACCTGAGCGTGGTCATCCCCAAGCTGATTCTGCTCAAGGTCGGCACCACCAATGCCACGCAGGACACGGTCTCCTGGGCCGCATCGCTGACCATTCCTGGCACACCGACGACCACGCCCACGGCCACGGCCAACAATGTCCAGGTACCCTGGGATGGCACTGCCCCGACAGTGACGACGACCCCCACGGGCAATGTGCTGAATGTGGCCGCCTGGACCAATGCCGGCTCGGCCACCATCAACTGCGCGATGGGCACCTGGAGCGCCACCGGCGGCCCGGCCAGTACCAGCTTCACCGTCACGGCCGGCGGCACCACGCCCCTGCCGCACCCCGGCGCCAACCTGGGCTCCTGTGCTTCCACCACCATCTCGACCAACACCTTGATGAGCGGCACCTGGACCTATGCGCTGACCGGCACGGCCAGCAGCTGGACGGCAGGCACCTACACCAACGCCGTCACCTACACGGCCACGGGCATCTGATGCGCAAGCGCGACGCAACCACCACCACGCGCGCCGCCTTGCAGGCAGTGCGCGCACCGCTGAGCGCGGGGCTGGTGCTGCTCGCCTGCGGCATCAGCCTGCCTGCCAAGGCCGTCATCATCACGGTCAGCGACAGCGCCAGCACCAGCAACTATGCGCTGTCGCTGCAGGTGGGGTCCGCTGCCGGTGTGGATACGGTGCAGTTCAATGTCACCGGCAACAACGTGGGCCTCACACCCACGCCGGTAACGGGCTCGCCCGCCATCGACATCTCGGTGACGCCGATTCGTCCCGCCACCACCTCGTCCACCGCCCGGCCGGTCACCCTGCGGGTGGATTCCAGCACCGGCCTGAGCTGCCAAAGCAGTGGCTGTGGCGCCACCATCATCCCGTTCAGCAAGATCAGCTGGACAGCCAGCAACACCAGCGGCGCCGGCGCTGGCGATATCCAGAGCGGCCAGTTCACAGGGGCCGCCAACCAGCAGCTGGCCAGCTTCAACGCCAATGCCACCTACTGTTCGTTCCCGCTTATTATTTTTTGCTTGGGCTGGACCTACCAGTCCAACACCATGGTCGCCACGCGCTTGACATTCAGCTATGCCAACGACACGATCTATCCAGCAGGAACATACCTGGGCACGGTGTATTTCACCGCGTCGATGGAATAAGGAGGCTGGTGCATGCCGGGTTTTCGCTTTCGCTGTTTCGCTGCGTTATTCGCCGCCTGCGTCCTGGGCCAGAGTGCGCACGCCCAGGCCACCCGGCTGGACGACTCGACCTCGCCCCGCGCCCAGGTGGGCACCGATTTCCGCAATGCGCAGATGCTGGACAACCAGACCATCAGCCTGCCTTTTGGTCATATCGAATACCGCCTGGCCACCGCCGCCTATGTAGGCAAGCAGGCACGCATTTACTACGTGATTCCGCTGGCCATCGCCGGCCTGCGCTCGCCAGCAGGCATGCAGCTGCAGTGGCGCAGCAGCGGACTGTTCCAGGGGGGAATGGGCCGACCTGGCGACCGGGTGCTGGTCTGGTCCGGTGTGGTGCGCGCGCCCTGGATCACCGAGAGTTTTGACCTGCAACTGCGCATTGACCGCCGCGAGCTGCAAATCGGCCAAGGCGGCAACCTGCGCTTTGAATCCTATTTTGAAATCGAGACCCAGCCATGAGTTTTCTCTCCGTTGTGCGCCGCTCTCTGGCTCTGGCCCTGCCACTTGTCGCTTGCCTGGCACAGGCAGCACCGTTCGAGATGGCGGTCTCCCCGTCGCGCTTTGAGCTGAGCGCCAAGAGCGGCGAGCGCCTGGGCCAATCCATCGATCTGCACAACCTGGGCTCGGCCGCCACCGCCCTGTCGGTACGCACCTTGGACTGGAGCTACTCGGCCGATGGCCAGATCACCTACCACGATGAGCTCTTGCCCGGCAGCTGCCGCCCCTGGGTGGCGCTGGAGCGCCGCACCGTCAAAGTGCCCGCGCAGACCAAGCAGGCCTTTCGCTTCCAGATCACGCCACCGGCCGATGCAGCGCGCGGCGAATGCCGCTTCATGATCGCCATCGAAGGGGTGGAGCCCGCGCAGCAGACCATCATCCAAAGCGGTGGCGCCAACCTGAGCCTGCCAGTCACCGGCCGGATTGCCGTGGCCGTCTATGTGATGCTGGGCGGCGCCGAGCCCAAGCTCGAAGTCCAGCAGATCGGCATGCGCGACATCGCCGGCAAGCGTGTTCCTGCCATCACCGTGCGCAACGCGGGCGACGCCCATGGCCGGCTCGACGGCACCGTCGACGCCAAGGATGCACAAGGCCGCAGCTTTTTGCTCGCCGTCGAAGGCACGCCGATCATGCCCGGCCAGACCCGGCACCTGGCCCTCGTCCCCAAGGCCGACGATGGCCAGGCGGCCCTGCAACCCAGCTATCCCATCAAGGCCAGCGGCCTGCTGGACTGGGACAAGGGCAGCTTCAAGCTGAATGCGGATTTCCAATGAGCACGCCGCGCTGCCCGCTGATGCTGATGCGCCAGGCGCTTCTGCTGCTGGCACTCGCCGCTGCCGCCAGCAGTGCGCAAGCAGCCAGTGCGACCTCGGGCACCGGCAACCTGCCCCGTAACACGCCTGCAGTGGCACTGAACTTTTCCATCCAGGTGGACAAGTTCCTGTTCTTTCGCATCGGCGATGGTGCCTGGCCCACCCCGGGTGGCACCACCTCGCAGGTCAGCTTTAATCTGAGCCCATCCATTCCTGCGGTGCCCACCACGCCGACCACGGGCAACAACACGGCCGTCAACTGGAATGGCACGGCGCCCACGTTTGCGGTTGCCGCCAGCGGCAATGTGCTGCCCGTGGAGGTGCGCAGCAATGGCGGCCAGGTCAGCGTTTTCGCCACCGTCACCACCGCGCTGACCAGTGGCTCCAACACCATTCCGATGAACATGGTCAGCATCACCAGCAGCGACGCGGCCCTGCCGGCGCCCACCATTCCCGCCAGCGGTACCGGCACCAGTGTCAATGTCACAGGCGGTGGCACCGGCACGGTCAACAGCCTGGTCACCATCCGCAATGCCAACTGGACCTTTGGCTACAACAGCACCATCAGCCGCACGGCCGGCAACTACAGCGGGCAGTTGAGCTTCACAGCGTCCGTGCCTTGAGGCCCTGCGCGAGACCCTGCAGCCCCTGGTTATTGGTTACGATGGCATTCCCATCAGATTTTTGAATGATTTCGCCATGCCCACCAGCGCCGAACGCCTTGCCCAGAGCCTGCAGACCCTGAACTCTCTGGGCGACGAGGCGCAGCGCATCTTCACCCAGCTCTACCCCGAGTCCGCCCAAGAGGCCGCGCAGGCCGCAGACCAGCGCGCAGCGCGCGGCCTGTCGCTAGGCCCGCTCGATGGCAAGCTCGTGTCCATCAAGGACCTGCTCGATGTCGCAGGCCAGGTGACCACCGCCGGCGCAAAAATGCGCCGCCAAAGCGCCCCGGCCGCACAAGATGCGCCGGTGGTACAGCGCCTGCGCGCTGCCGGCGCGGTGATCGTCGGCAAGACGAATATGACGGAGTTCGCGTTCTCGGGCGTGGGCATCAACCCCCATTTCGGCACGCCGGGCAATGCGGCCAATGCGCTGCACATCCCCGGCGGTTCGTCCTCCGGCGCGGGGGTCAGCGTCGGCCGGGGCCTGGTCGATATCGCCATTGGCTCGGACACCGGCGGCTCGGTGCGCATCCCCGCCGCCTTCAATGGCGTCACCGGCTTCAAGCCCACGCAGGCGCGGGTCTCGCGCGACGGGGCGTTTCCGCTGTCCTACACCCTCGATGCGCTGGGCCCGCTGGCCCGCACGGTGGCCGATTGCGCGGCCGCCGACGCCACCATGGCCGGCGCCATCCCCCAGCCTCTGCCCCAGCGCAGCCTGCAAGGCCTGCGCATTGGCCTGCCCCAGGGCCTGCCCTGGACCGATTGCAGCGACGAGGTGCTGGCCCAGACCGAGCAGGCCATCGCCACATTGCAGGCGCAAGGCGCCAGCATCCGCAAGCTGCCCTGGCAAGCGCTGATGGCCGCGCCCGCGCAGCTGCAAAGCGAGGGCACCCTGATTGCGGCCGAGGCCGCCGCCATTCACCAACAGGCGCTGGTAGACGCGCGCGATGCCCTTGACCCACGCGTGCTCTCGCGCATGGACAAGGGCCGCGCCTTGACGGCGCCCTACTACATCCAGCTGCTGCAGCAGCGCCAGCAATGGATGGCCCAGATGGATGCCGCCATGCAGGAGGTGGACCTGCTGCTGCTGCCCACCATCGCCATCACCGCGCCAGCCATTGCACCGCTGCTGGAGGACGACAGCGCCTTCTTCGCCGCCAATGCACTGATTTTGCGCAACACCTCGATCTTCAACTTCTACGACCTGCCGGCCATTTCGCTGCCGCTGCTGCGCTCTGCGGGCAGCCTGCCCGTCGGCCTGATGCTGGTGGGCGCGCGCATGCAGGACGCCAGCTTGCTGGCCCTGGCCGCTGCCGCCGAGCAGGCGCTGGCCCAGGCATAGGGAGACCCCATGGGACGCGCAAGCCTGCAATGGACCGACGAGATGCTGGCCGCCCTGGGGACGGACAAGGATGCGGTACTGGCCGAGCGCTGGGGCACCAGCGCCAAGACGGTGAACCTCAAGCGCAACAGCCTGGGCATTGCCGCCTTTGGCCATGTGGACTGGACGCCGGAGATGCTCGCCGCGCTGGGCCAGGACAGCGATGCCAGCCTGGCTACCCGCTGGGGCATCAGCAAGGCCAGCGTGGTGGCCAAGCGTGGATCCCTAGGTATTGCGCCGCAGGACAGCAGCCGGGGCAAGCACAGCCAGCACAGCTGGCAACCTAACGAGGTGATGCTGCTGGGCACCGCATCCGACGCCGATGTGGCTGCGCAGTTGGGCCTGAGCCTCGCCGCAGTGCGCAATGCGCGCATGGCCCGCGGCATTGCAGCGGCGCGCCCGAACAAACCGCCGATCGCCAAAAACTAAGCCCCCCAGGCCGGTACCGACCAGAGAGGGCTTGGGTCAGCGGCAGCCATCCCGGGATGGCCGCTGCGGATGCGGCTTAGAACTGCTCGTTCTCGCCCAGATAGCGCCACTGCCCCACCGGCAGATTGCCCAGCACCACCTTGCCGATGCGGATGCGCTTCAAGCCCACCACAAACAGGCCCACGGCCTCGCACATGCGGCGGATCTGGCGCTTCTTGCCTTCGCGCAGCACAAAGCGCAGCTGCTCGGGGTTTTGCCATTCCACGCCTGCGGGCAGCAGCGCTTCGCCATCCAGCGACAGGCCATGGCGCAGCAGCGCCAGCTTGTCGCCAGGGAAGTGCTGCTGCACATCCTGCTCAACGGCGCCATAGGTCACGCGCACCAGGTATTCCTTCTCGACCTCGGAGTCCTCGCCAATGATGTGCTTGGCAATGCGGCCGTCCTGGGTCATCACCAAGAGGCCAATCGAGTCGATATCCAGACGGCCGCAAGGGGCCAGGCCCTTGAGCTGGCTGAAGTTGAAGCGGGTCTTGCTATGGTCCTCGCGCCAGTGGTTGGGCGGGTTGACCAGCACCACCGCCGGCTCATGGCCATCTTCGGCCTGGCCGCTGACATAGCCCATGGGCTTGTTGATCAGGATCGTCACCTGCTGGGCCTGCAAGTCCTGCGCCTCGCGCTGGATCTCGATCTTGTCGGTCAGCTCCACCAGCTGGCCCATCGTCGCGACCACGCCATTGACCAGCACCCAGCCGTTCTCGATCCAGGCATCGCCCTCGCGGCGCGAGCACAGGCCCAGGTCGGACAGGCGCTTGTTCACGCGCACCTGGCCTTCGGCCTTCAACTGCTCATTCTGGGCCTGGGCCTTGGCGGTCTGCATGGTGCGCTGGGGCGCATCGGCACGCCAGACGTTGGACGGCATCTCGCGGCGCGGGGCATCCCGGCGCGGAGCTTCGTCGCGTGGACGCTCGGAGCGGAAGCCATCCTGGCGTGGACCGGCGCCAAAGGAACGGGGGCCGTCCGAGCGGGGGCCAAAGCCACGGGGGCCGTCATTGCGGCGGTCATCCTGGCGTGGACCAAAGCTACGTGGGCCGTCGTTGCGGCGGTCGTCTTGGCGCGGGCCAAAGCTACGTGGGCCCTCGTTGCGACGGTCATCCTGGCGGGGGCCTGCGGGGCGGCGGCCATCCTGGCGCGGGTCG
>NZ_KE148557.1:19226-24295 GCF_000410635.1 Comamonas sp. B-9 | reverse complement strand
GCGCGCGGTGGCGCTGCCGGCGGTGGATGAGGTCGCGGTGCTGCCCGCAGGCCACCCGCTGGCGCGCAAGCCCAGGCTGGAGCCTGCTGACTTTGCGGACCAGGCCTTTATCAGCCTGGCCGAGGGCGACCCCTACCGCATCCAGATCGACCAGGTGTTTGCCGATGCCGGCGTGGGCCGGCAGATGCTGCTGGAGACGCACAGCGCCGTGGCGGTCTGCGCGATGGTGCAAAACGGCCTGGGCCTGGCGATCGTGAACCCCTTCACCGCACTGGCCTGCCTGGGCCAGGGCCTGGTGCAGCGGCCGCTGGCCTTTTCGATTCCGTTCCGCACCCAGGTGCTGCTGCCGCTGCACCGGGCAGCGGTCCCCGAGGTCGATGCCTTGGTGACAGCGCTGGGCCAGGCCGCAGCTGGGCTGCCGACCTACAATGCGCAGCACGCCGGATCGCGTTGATATGCCGCTGATATCCCGGTGGTCTGACCAGGAGAAATACCCCATGCCCCGTGCCCCGCTTCGCTCTCTCGCCCGGCCGCTGTGCGCCAGCGCCCTGTTGCTGGCGCTGCTGTCCGGTTGCGCCAGCACCGGCAACCAGCCGCCCCAGTCGCCCCGAGTGGCCCAGGCCGCGCCACCGGTCCAGGTCAAGGTATTTGTCGCGGCTATGTTCGAGATCGGTGCCAACACCGGCGACCGGGCTGGTGAGTTCCAGCACTGGTATGAACGCTATTTCCGCAATGCCCAGCCTATCCAGGTGCCGGGCGCGCTGGGGCCGGTGTTCTGCAATGCCGATGGCGTCTGCGGCAGCGTGCTGGGCATGGGCAAGGTCAATGCCTCGGGCTCGATGCAGGCCATCGTGCTGAACCCGCAGTTCAATTTTGACCAGGCCTACTATGTGATCAGCGGCGTGGCCGGCACCCCGCCATCGCGCGGCACCATTGGCGATGTGACCTGGGGCAGCTGGCTGGTCGATTACGACCTGGGTCACCGCTGGGCGCCGGAAGAGGGCCAGGCCGGTGCGCCCGTCTTTATGCCACGCAAGGGCTATGAGGACTACCGCCGCTTTGCGCTGAACCCGGCGCTGACCCAGGCCGCCTATGCGATGAGCCGCGCCGTGCCGCTGCAAGACAGCGACGCAGCCCAGCGCTACCGCATGCGTTACCCCGATGCGGCGGCGCGCAAGGCGCCCAGCGTGCATGTGGGCACGCACATGACGGGCGACACCTTCTTCCACGGCCCGGGTCTGTCCAAGGAGGCGCAGTACATCGCCAAGCTCTATGGTGCGGACGACTATGTCGCCACCGAGATGGAGGCCGCCGCCATTGCGTTGGTGCTCAAGCGCAGCCATGGCACGGACCGGATTCTGAGCCTGCGCGGCTCGGTCAATTTTGACCAGGGCAACCCGCAGGAAACCACCCAGGCCCACCTGGACCCCAAGCCCGGCGAGACCGCAGGCGGCTTTGCCGAGACGGTGGCCAATGTGGCGGCCGTGGGCGGCGTCTTTGTCGACACCGTCGTCAAGGACTGGCCGCAGTGGAAGGATGGTGTGCCGGCTCAGCGCTGAGCAGCGTTGGGCCTGATAGGCCCCGGCACGGCAGGCCCCCATGCGTTTGGGGGGCCTTTTTTGGGGCTTATTTCCAGGGCTGGCTCAGGATGGATGCCAGGCTCTTGACGCCATCGAAGTAGTTGCCCAGGCGCATGTTCTCGTTCTTGCTGTGCTGGTTGTTGTCGGCGTTCACCATGGGCACGATCACAAAGGGGACTTTGAGCGCCTGCACCGCAGCACCGGTGGGCACCGTGCCGCCCATCATGCGAATCTGCACAGGGGCCTGGCCCCAGGCCTGCTGCATGCCCTGGCGCAGCCAGTCGCCAATGGGGGCGTTCAGGTCGGTGCGCACGGCGCTGGATGAGGCCGATACGCCGCCCATCTTCAGGCTCGCCAGCTTGGGGTACTGGGCGCGCTGCTCGGCGCTGGGCTCGCCGTCAATCAGGGTGAAGCCCTGGCCTTCGATATGGGTCTTGAGCAGCTGCAGCAGGCGCTCGAGTGGGGTTTCGGGCACCGTGCGCAGGTCCAGCTCGGCAATCGCCTGGGCGGGCACCACCGTGCGGGCTTTGGCGCCTACATCGGCGCTTTGCAGGCCGCGCACATTGAGCGACGGGTACTGCATCGACTCCTGGTAGTTGTTGCCCACCTTCTCGGCCTGGGCAATGCCCAGGCGCTTGCGCAGTGCGACTTCGTCATCGGGCACGGCCTGCATCACGGCCTGCGTTGGGGCATCAAAACTGATGCCGTCGTAGTAGCCCTTGACGAGCACGCGGCCATCGGGCGCCTTCATCGAGGCGAGCAGCTGCGCCATCGTGAAGGCGGGGTTGGCGGCATAGTTGCCGTAGTGGCCGCTGTGCAGATCCTGGCTCGGGCCATAGATGGTCAAGGTGGCCTGGGCCACGCCCCGGTTGCCAAACACCAGGGTGGGGCGGTTGCTGGCATGCATGGGGCCATCGAGCACCAGCAGTGCATCGGCCTTCAAGGCATCCAGGTTGGCGTTGATGACGCCGCCCAGCGATGGCGAGCCTTTTTCCTCTTCCGAGTCGAGCAGGATCTTGATATTCGTGCTGGGCGCCAGGCCCTGCTGCTGCAGCGCGTCGAGGGCGGCCATCAGCATGATGATGGGGGCCTTGTCATCGGACGAGGAACGGCCAAACACGCGCCACTCGGGGTTGGGCTGGGCGCCGTAGAGCTGGTCGAGCGCAATCTCTTTCCAGGTGCCATCGGCCTGGCGTTCCTTGAGCACCGGCTTCCAGGGGCTCTCCTGCTGCCATTCGGCAGGCGTCACCGCCTGGCCATCCATATGGGCGTAGAACAGCACGGTCTTGGTGGCGCCGGGCACGGGCGGCAGGGTGGCCAGCACCATGGGCTTGCCCTGGTTGGGCAGCAGCTGGGTCTGGAAGCCGCGCTTGTCCAGCGCCGCCTTGAACCACTGCGCATTCTTCTCGATATCTGCTGCCACATTCGAGTCATTGGGCAGCGCCAGCACCTCGATCCATTCGCGCAGGCTGGCGCTGCTGGCTTTTTGCACGGCGGCATCCGAGGGGGCAGCGGCCTGGGCCAGGCCGGCGGCGCACAGCGCGGCGCTGAGCAGGGTGAGGGTCGAGAACTTCATGCAAGGGCTCCGTCAGGGATAGAAAAAATGCTTGGCCTGGAGTATGTCCGAGTGCGCGCTCACCCACGGGCGCGCAGGCGGGCGCATTGTCGCCAGGGCGCCAATTGCTCAGTGTGCCGCACGCAGGCGTTCGTACTGCGCGATCAGGCCGTCAAACGACTGCTGCAGCGCCTGCAGCGGTGGTGCGCCATCGGGCCAGGCCTCCAGCTGCTGCAGCGCCAGCGCAGCGGCCTCCAGGGTCGACAATTGGCCCGCGCGCGGCGCCTTGCGGATGCGGTAGCCGGCCGGGCCGGTGTCCGTCAGTGCCAGGCGGGGCAGCTGGGCCAGCAGCGGGTTGGCATAGAGCATCTTGCGGCTTTTGCGCCAGGTGCCATCGATCAGTACCAGGCGCCGAACGCCCACTGGCGCATCGCTGCCCGCCAGCGCTGTCAAGGCGGCGGGCTGGTCGGGCGTCTGGGGGTAGAGCAGCAGCGTTTGCTGCGGTGCCTCGGCACCCGGCCAGGGGCCATGCAGCCATTGCTGCAGCTGCCCAGGGTCAAACGCCTCGCCCACCACCAGCTGGCTGCCTGGCAGGCACAGCTGCAGCAGGCGCGCAGTGCCCTTGGCCTCCTGCAGCTCCAGCGGGTGCTGCAGGATCAGCACCTGGGTGGCAGCCTGCAGCGGCTGCGCCAGCGCGCAGATGCAGGCGCTTTGCGGACGCAGGCAGTTGGGGCATTGGGCGCGGCGCGGGGCGGAGAGCACAGGTGTGGCGTGAGAAGCGGACAAGATGGCTATTGTGCTGCAAGGACAAGGCCAGGCCGCTATGCTGGCGCCCCTATGACAGCGCACAAGCCCTTTTCTGCCCGCATCGACATGGGCCAGCCTTTGTCTGGCGAACGGGAGCGCCTGCGCCTGAACCTGACGGGTCCCGACCGGGTGCTGGAGGCGCAGGATGCGCCATCGTTGCGGGCGTTGCTGGATGCCGTGGAGCAGGCCGCCCGCGCCGGGGCCTGCTGCGTCGGAGGCCTGCGCTATGAGGCCGCCACCGCGCTGAACCCCTATTTGCCGACACAGGCAGTGCCCAGCGGCGAGCCCCTGGCCTGGTTTGCGGTGTGGGATGCGCCAGCTGCTGATAGGGCGCAGTTGCCTGAGGCAGAGACGCCTGCCGTGCAAGTGCAGTGGCGCAGCACGCTCGCCCGCCCGCAGTTCGATACGCAGATGGCGCGCATCCATACCGATATCCGCAGCGGCGCCTATTACCAGATCAACTACACCCAGCAGCTGCAAGGCCACAGCGCCTTGCCTGGCGGCGGCAACGTAGATGGCGCCGCGCTGTTTGCCGCGCTGCAGCAGGCCCAGCCCGGCGGCTATGCGCTGCATATCGACCGGGGCGAGGAGCAGCTGCTGTCGGTATCGCCCGAGCTGTTTTTTGACTGGCAGCAGCCAGTGGCTGGCGCCGGCGACATCCTCACCCGCCCGATGAAGGGCACGGCCGCAAGGGGCAGCAGCCCTGCGCAGGACGAGGCCCAGGCCCAGGCCTTGCGCGCGTCGGCCAAGGAGCGGGCCGAAAACGTGATGGTGGTCGACCTGCTGCGCAATGACCTGGCGCGCATCGCCGAGCTGGGCAGCGTGCAGGTGCCGCAGCTGTTTGCGCTGCAAGCCCTCCCCACCGTCTGGCAGATGACCTCGGATGTGCGCGCCCGCCTGCCCCAGGGCACTGGCCTGGCCGATGTGCTGCAGGCCTTGTTCCCCTGCGGCTCGGTCACCGGCGCGCCCAAGCGGGCGGCCATGCAGGCGATTGCCGAGTTGGAACTTGGGCCGCGCGGCTGGTACTGTGGCGCGCTGGGCGTGGTGCGCTCCGATGGCGCAGGGGGCATACGCGCGACCTTCAACGTCCCCATCCGCACCGTGGCCTTGCGTGGCCGCCAGCTGCA
>NZ_KE148557.1:15830-19206 GCF_000410635.1 Comamonas sp. B-9 | reverse complement strand
CCTCCCCGCCGATGCCACTGCTGATGGTGAGTGGCGCGAATGGATGCACAAACGTGCCTTTCTGGAGCGGGCCAGCATGCCCTTTGGCCTGATCGAGACCTTGGCGCTGGACAATGGCCAGCTGCGCCATGCCGCGCTGCACCTGGAGCGCATGGCCGCTGCGGCCGCGCATTTTGGCTACCGCTGGGACGCGGCGGCCGTGCAAGCGGCTTTGGACGCGCTGGCTGCCTCCCACCCGCAAGGCCTGTGGCGGCTGCGCCTGCTGCTGGATGCGGAGGGCAGGTTCCAGGCCGAGGCCTTTGCCTGTCCGCCATCGCCCGCGCAGGTGGCGCTGCAATGGGCGCCCGCGCCGCTGGCCGAGGCGCATGGCGAGTTTGTGCGCTTCAAGACCAGCCGCCGCGCGCACTACGAGCGTTGGGCGCCGCAAGACAGCAGCGTGTTCGACACCCTGCTGTGGAACGAGGCCGGCGAGATCACCGAGACCACCCGGGGCAATATCGCCATGCAGATCGATGGCCGCTGGGTCACCCCCACGCTGCACTGCGGCCTGCTGCCCGGTGTGGGGCGCCGCTTGGCGCTGCAGGCGGGTCAGGGGGTGGAAGGCGTGGTGACGTTGAGCGATGTGCCGCGTGTACAGGCCTGGGCTTTTCTCAACAGCCTGCGCGGCTGGATTCCGGCACAGGTGCTGGGTGCGGTGCCGGTCTGGCCGCAGCCTGACGCCGGCCCATAGGCTTATTGCAGGCGGGAAGACGCCAGCCGTTTTCTCAGCGCTCGAACCTCGGCCAAGAGGCGCGGCATGTCTTGCCGCGCAGCGGCGATGAAATCCTGGTCCGCAACGGTCGCGCCGCTCAGTTCGATGTCTTCGCCTCGGGTGGCACCTTCACCGGTTTGGATAAAGTCGGAACCGCATGTATGGTCGCGACCTTCAACATAAGAAGTCCATGGTGCTGCTTGCGTGGCTGCCAAGCGCTGTTCCATCGCGAGCAAATCTTCATCGGTCAAAGAAGAAGGCATAAGGGCTGAACGTTCCGGGATATGGGGCTGGTGCAGCATGTTGCTACCGCGACGAATGGGCCAGAGTCCAAGGGTTTTTGTGCTGCACGTTAGGATGGAGGCTGTTTAGCAACCCTTCGGATTTTATGCCCGACAACCCGGACCCTGAGCCTCTCCCTTGCGCGACCACGCTGTCGCTGTCCTTTCGTTCTAGCCCCAGTACACCGCTGACGGTGTCTCTGCCCCTTGAAGGGAGCGCCGCATGATCGAGCTGCTCTCCGACCCGCAGATATGGATTGGTCTCGTCACCTTGGTGGTGCTCGAAATCGTTCTGGGCATAGACAATCTCATCTTTATCGCGATCCTGGCCGACAAGTTGCCCCCACACCAGCGGGACCGGGCACGTGTCATCGGCCTGTCGCTGGCCCTGGTGATGCGCCTGGGTCTGCTGACCGCCATCTCCTGGCTGGTCACGCTCACACAACCGCTGTTTTCCGTCGGGCCGCTCAGTTTTTCGGGGCGCGACCTCATTTTGCTGCTGGGCGGACTGTTCCTGCTGTTCAAGGCCACGACCGAGCTGCATGAGCGCATGGAAGGCGTGAGCATGAGCAAGTCGAGCAGCACGGTCTACGCCAGCTTCTCGGCCGTGGTCGCGCAGATCGTGGTGCTCGATGCGGTCTTCTCGCTCGATGCCGTGATCACGGCCGTCGGCATGGTCAACAACCTGGGCGTGATGATGGCGGCCGTCATCATCTCGATCGGTGTGATGCTGTTTGCGTCCAAGCCGCTGACCCGCTTTGTCAATGCGCACCCGACCATCGTCATCCTCTGCCTGAGCTTCCTGCTGATGATCGGCTTCAGCCTGGTGGCCGAAGGCCTGGGCTTCCATGTGCCCAAGGGCTATCTGTACGCCGCCATTGGTTTCTCGATCCTGATCGAGACCTTCAACCAGGTGTCCTCGCGCAACGCGATCCGCCATGAGCAGCGCGTGCCGATGCGCGAGCGCACGGCGATGAAGGTGCTGTCGCTGATGGCCGGCCGCAGCGGCCAGGCCCAGACCGAGCATGCGCAGGACGACCCGGCTGCGGCCGAGGCCGAACTGACCTTTGCGCCGGAAGAGCGCATCATGGTGAGCGGCGTGCTGTCGCTGGGCGACCGCAAGGTGCGCTCGATCATGACGCCCGTCTCGGATGTGGACTGGGTGGACCTGAGCGACGATGCCGAGGCCATCCAGCGCTCGCTCAACGACAACCCGCACAGCCACTTGCCGGTATGCATGGGCCATGTGGACCAGCTCCAGGGTGTGGCGCGCGCCAAAGACATGCTGATGGACCTGATGCAGCATGGCGCCATTCAGCCGTCCACCATCCGCAAGCCGCTGATGGTGCCCGAGGGCGCTGGCGTGATCGCGCTGATCAACGATCTGCGCCAGTCCAAGGGACATATGGTCATCGTGATCAATGAGTACCATGTGATGAGCGGCGTGGTGACGCCCGTCGATGTGCTCGAGGCGATTGCCGGCGAGTTCCCCGACGAGGACGAGAGCTTCACGATCCAGGCGGTGGAGGGCGAGCCCGACACCTGGATCGCCAGCGGCGCGGCCGATGTGCACATGGTGCAGCAGCTGCTGGGCTCCAATGAGTTGGTGTCATCGGCCGATGCCTTCACGACCTTGGGCGGCCTGCTCACCGAGTTCAACGGTGCGCTGCCCCAGCAAGGCGATGTGGTGGTGATTGATGGCTGGCAGTTCGCCGTCACCGAGGCCACCGATGGCGTGATGCGCAAGATCCGTATCGAAAAGGATGGCAAGGGCCAGGCGCCTTTGGAGCACTGACCCCTGGGTGGGCGACGGCCTCTGGTGCCGCCCGCTGCATGAAAAAGGCCTGCCCTCTCGCAAGAGACGGCAGGCCTTTGTCCTGACGGTGCCGCGAACGCATCGCGGCCAAGCGTTGTGCTTTACAGCGAACCCTTGTAGTACGCGCCCCGGTCCATATCGACAATGTCCACGCTCAGCTGCACCAGCATGCCTTCGGGGTGGGGCGTGAACTCGCGCAGCACCGCGCCGATGCGGTCGGACAGGTCACGCTTGGCCTCGGGCGTACGGCCGGCCAGCAGGCGCAGCTCGGCATGCACAAAGCCGCGCAGGGCGGTGGGGTCGGCGCCAATGACGAACTGCTCGGTGCGCACAGTGCGGCTCTTGAGGTCCTGCTCGTTTTGCACCTGGCCGCTGGCGATGACGGCGGCGTTGAGGGCATCGAGCAGATGGGCCTCGGGGAAGTTCTCCAGGTTGCTGGTGTATTCGATGACGAGATGCGGCATGGTGTGTCTCCGATGGAATAAAGGGCAGTGAAAAGGGGCTTGGGCAGCGGCTCCGTCCGATCCC
>NZ_KE148557.1:13136-15814 GCF_000410635.1 Comamonas sp. B-9 | reverse complement strand
AAAAGGGGCTTGGGCAGCGGCTCGGTCCGATCCTGCCGTGCTAGACGGGCGTATAGGACAGCCGCACATAGATGGGCGCAAAGGCTTCGGCCTGGGTGATCTCGATCAGCGTTTCCTTGGCCAGCTCCAGCAGCGCGATAAAGGTGACGACCAGCACGGTGCTGCCTTTTTCCGGCTCGAAGATGTCCTCGAACTCGACAAAGCGCCGCCCTTGCAGGCGCTTGAGGATGGCGCTCATGTACTCGCGCACCGAGAGCTCTTCGCGGGTGATCTTGTGGGTCTGCACCAGCTTGGCGCGTTTGAGGATGTCGCGCCAAGCCTCCTGCAGCTCGGACATTTCCACATCGGGAAAGCGCGGCTGCAGTGCCTGCTCGATGAAGACCTGGGCCTTGATGAAGTCGCGCCCGTACTGCGGCACGGCACCCAGGCCCTGGGCGGCCAGCTTCATCTGCTCGTACTCCAGCAGGCGGCGCACCAGCTCGGCCCGCGGGTCTTCGGCCTCTTCGCCCTCGGCCTGCTTTTTGGGCGGCAGCAGCATGCGCGACTTGATCTCGATCAGCATCGCGGCCATCAGCAGGTACTCGGCGGCCAGCTCCAGGTTGCGGCTGCGGATCTCGTCGACATAGCTCAGGTACTGGCGCGTGACGCTCAGCATCGGGATGTCGAGGATATTGAAGTTCTGCTTGCGGATCAGGTAGAGCAGCAAGTCCAGCGGGCCTTCAAAAGCTTCCAGGAACACCTCGAGCGCATCGGGCGGGATGTACAGGTCCGTCGGCATGGCGAACAGCGGCTCGCCGTAGAGCCGTGCGAGCGCGACCTGGTCCACCACCTCGGGCATGGCGGCAGCCCCAGCGGCGGGGCGCACGCCGTCCTCAGCCTGGGTCAGGTTGCCGGGTGTTGCCATGCGCGGGGGCTATGCGGGATCGAAAGCCGCTGCGGGGCCAGGTGGCCGGCAGCGGGCAGGGCGATCAATCGTGGTTGGTTTGGTACACGTAGGGCTTTTGCGCCACACGTGCGGTTTGGTACTCGGCTTGCTGCTGGCGGTCCAGATCCTTGTCCCAGAGCAGGGCGCGGCCTTCGCGCTGGCCTTGTTCGAGCTCGGGCTTGTCAGCCTTGAGCTTGAGCAGGAACTGGGTGGTGTCGGATTGGTAGTCGGGGCGGCGGAAGAAAGACATAGCGTATATTTACCTCTTGTGCCTGGATTCTACCGAACCTGACCATGTCCTTCGTCACCAAGCTTGCAATCGCCGCCTCTGCGCTGGCCGTTTCCGTGTTTTTGGCGGGCTGCGACCAGCAGCGCATCAAGGAACTGGAAGAACACGTCTCCACCGAGCAGGACGTGCGCGACCGCTTTGGCGAGCCCAACCAGATCTGGGACGAGGCCGATGGCTCGCACACACTGGAGTACACCCGCCAGCCCGCCGGTGCCCAGAACTACATGATCACCATTGGCACCGACGGCAAGATGAGCGCGCTGCGCCAGGTGCTGGCGCCCGCCTACTTTGCCAAGGTGCAGCCGGGCATGGACCAGCAGCAGATCCGCCGCCTGCTGGGCCAGCCGGCCAAGCGCACCAGCTATCCGCTGAAGAACGAGGCCGAATGGGACTGGGGCTGGATCGACCCGCCCAGCACCAAGATGCTGTTCACCGTGGTGTTCGACGCCCAGGGCAAGGTGCTGCGCAGCAACAGCACCCAGGTGGTGAATAGCCGCTGAGCGCTGCTGTGCCAGTAGCGTAAGTGTTGTGGATATGCCTACACCTTACCGGCTGAAACTCTTTAAAATTCGGGTTTATACCTAGCATCACCCATGCCAGGCAGCCCCGCGCACTACCCTTGCGCGGGCATGAAACTTGCTGTCAACCCGACATGTCCTCACCGCTATCCCGCCCTGACGGCCCTACGGCTCTGCCTGGCCCCGTCGCTGCTGCGCCCGCGTCGCTCGGCCCTGCGCTGCGCCATGGCCGCTTTGAAGATGCGCAGGCGCTGTTCACCGGCTCGCTGTTTGTCTCGATCACCCTGGGGCTGTTTGCGCAGGCCGGGCTGCTGACGGACAGCACCGCAGGTTTGGCGTTCTTGCTGCACTACGCCACTGGCCTGCCGTTTGGCGCGATTTTCTTTGCGATCAATCTGCCGTTTTACTGGTTCGCCTGGACGCGCATGGGGCCGGAGTTCACGATCAAGACCTTTGTCTCGGTGGCCATGCTGGCGCTGCTGGTCGATATCGGGCCGCGCTTTATCCATATCGATTACCTGAACCCGCTGTATGCCGCGATTGCCGGAGGCCTGTTGATGGGCACCGGTTGCCTCTTTCTGGCGCGCCACCGCTCCAGCCTGGGCGGCGCCACCATTGTGTCGCTCTACCTGCAGGACCGCTATGGCATCCGCGCCGGCAAGGTGCAGATGGTCATCGACTGCACGGTGGTGCTGCTGGCGCTGTGGGTCGTGCCATTCGAGCGCGTGGCCTACTCGGTACTGGCTGCCGTCGTGATGAGCGTGTTCTTATGGATCAGCCACCGGCCTGGGCGCTACGCCGGCAACTGATGGCTGAAATGCCGCTGCGCTTCAGGGACCGCTGGGGATGGCGTTTTCCGGCGCCGCTGCAGGCTTGGCTGGCGGCACTGGCTGGCTTGGCGTTGCCGCTTGCATTGGCTCGCTGGGCTGCTGCGGCGGGGAGGGCT
>NZ_KE148557.1:10289-13126 GCF_000410635.1 Comamonas sp. B-9 | reverse complement strand
GCTCGCTGGGCTGCTGCGGCGGGAAGGTCTCGCCCGGCCGGGGCTCGCGGTAGCGCACGGTAATACCGCTGTTGTCCTGCTCCTCGCCGGTGGCCATGTCATAGGCCTTGCCCACGCCTTTGCCCACCACCTTGGCCGTGCCCACCGCGGCATCGGCGGCCAGCCCCACGGCAGTCGCGGTCACGCTGACGGCGGCGGCGCCTACGGTCACCACACTGCAGCCGCCCAGCAGCGATGCGCAGGCGCAGTAAAAAGCCCCTGCGGCTACGGAGCGCAGGGGCTTCAAGAGGCGGCGGTCAGCGGCCATGCAGATCAGTGGATGCGCATGCCTGGCAGCGCGCCGGGGAAGGGCTCGAGCACATAGATGCCGGGGTGGGCCTTCTCGTCGGCGTGGCTGGCGGCCAGCACCATGCCTTCGGAGATGCCGAACTTCATCTTGCGCGGCGCCAGGTTGGCGACCAGCACGGTGAGCTTGCCTTGCAGCTGCTCGGGCGTGTACATGCTGCTGATGCCGCTGAACACATTGCGCATCTTGGGCTGGCCGTCCTCGCCCTTTTCACCGACATCCAGGGTCAGCTGCAGCAGCTTGGTCGAGCCTTCGACGGCCTTGCATTCGACAATCTTGGCAATGCGCAGGTCAATGCGGGCAAAGTCGTCGATGCCGATGGTCTCGGCCAGCGGCTCGCCGCCGGGGGCGTTCGGGTCCACCACGGCTTCGGCTTTTTTCTCGGCCTTCTTGGCCTTGGCAGGCGCTGCAGCGGCAGCAGCTTTTTCCTGGCTGGCAGGGGTCTCGAACAGCGCTTCGAGCTGCAGCGGGTCCACGCGTTGCATCAGGTGCTGGTAGACGCCAATCTGGTGGCCCGCGCCCAGCGGCTTGGCCACGTCGCCAAATTGCTCGGGCGGCACGATCAGGAAGTTCGCCACTTCGGCGGCGATGCCCGGCAGGATCGGCTTGAGGTAGATCGTCAGGATGCGGAAGGCCTCGATGCAGACCGTGCAGACATCGTGCAGGCGCTGCTCCATGCCTTCCTTCTTGGCCAGCTCCCAGGGCTTGTTGGCATCGACATAGCTGTTGACCTTGTCGCACAGCAGCATGATCTCGCGGGCCGCACGGGCGGTGTCGCGCACCTCGTAGGCGGCGACAATCGCCTCCTTTTGCGCGCGCAGCACCGCCAGCAGCTCCTGGCCATCGGCGCTCACCGCGCCCAGCCGGCCTTCAAAGCGCTTGCTGATAAAGCCGGCAGCGCGCGAGGCGATGTTCACGTACTTGCCGATCAGGTCGGAGTTGACGCGCAGCATGAAGTCTTCGGCCGTGAAGTCGATGTCCTCGTTCTTGCCATTGAGCTTGGCGCCCAGGTAGTAGCGCAGCCACTCGGGGTTCATCTTGAGGGCCAGGTACTTGAGTGGGTCCAGGCCGGTGCCCCGGCTCTTGCTCATCTTCTCGCCGTTGTTCACGGTGAGGAAGCCATGCACGCAGATCTTGGTCGGGGTCTTGCGGCCGCTGAACTTCAGCATCGCAGGCCAGAACAAGGTGTGGAAGGTGATGATGTCCTTGCCGATGAAGTGGTACTGCTCGAGCGCCGGGTCAGCCATGTAGGCCTCGTAGTCTTCGCCGCGCTTGCCCAGCAACTCCTTGAGGGAGGCGAGGTAGCCCACCGGCGCATCGAGCCAGACGTAGAAGTACTTGCCCGGTGCATCGGGGATCTCGATGCCGAAGTAGGGTGCATCGCGCGAGATGTCCCAGTCGTCCAGGCCTTCGCTGGTCGAGCCATCGGGGTTGGTGCGCACGCCAAACCATTCCTTGATCTTGGCGGCCACCTCGGGCTGCACATGCTGGCCGTCCTGGGTCCAGGTGGTCAGGAACTCGACTGCGCGCGGGTCGGACAGCTTGAAGAAGAAGTGCTCCGAGCTCTTCATCACCGGCTTGGCGCCGGACAGCGCCGAGTAGGGGTTGATCAGGTCGGTGGGCGCATAGACGGAGCTGCAGACTTCGCAGTTGTCGCCGTACTGGTCCTTGGCGTGGCAGCGTGGGCATTCGCCCTTGATGAAACGGTCAGGCAGGAACATGTTCTTCTCGGGGTCGAAGAACTGCTCGATGGTGCGCGTCTCGATAAAGCCGGCGGCCTTCAGGTCCAGGTAGATCTGCTTGGACAGCGCGTGGTTCTCGGGGCTGTCGGTATTGCTCCAGTTGTCAAAACCGATGTGGAAGCCGTCGAGGTACTGCTTGCGGCCGGCGGCGATGTCGGCGACAAACTGCTGGGGCGTCTTGCCCGCTTTTTCGGCCGCAATCATGATGGGCGCGCCATGGGCGTCATCAGCACCGACAAAGTTGACCGCATTGCCCTGCATTCGCTGCGCACGCACCCAGGTATCGGCCTGGATGTATTCCATGATGTGGCCGATGTGGAAGTTGCCGTTGGCATACGGCAGGGCGGTGGTGACGAAAATCTTTCGTTGAGACATAGGGTTGCGGAACTTTCTAATCACAGAGAGGACGCAGGCCGGTGGCCGTTGCGGATTCTGGTCACAGGGAGGGCGGCGTGCTGCCAGCCCTCGCGCGCGAAGGCGCTCCAGAACCGAGCAATTCTAGGCGCTTACGGGGCCGGATCGCGCGACCAGGGGATTGGCGGGGCCGGCTGCGTGGCTGCCCCAGCCAAAAAAGGCGCAGACCTCGTCGCGCCGGGCCATGGTGTCGGCCCGGCCCAGCGCCATCAGCGCCCGGGTGTAGCCCGGCTCGAACAGCAGGTAGCTCGCCAGCGCCGCGCTGCCCACGTTCTGGCTGTGCACGGACACGCCCATCGCGCCCAGCAGTGCCCGCACCGGCGTGGGGAGTTCTT
>NZ_KE148557.1:0-10134 GCF_000410635.1 Comamonas sp. B-9 | reverse complement strand
TCAAGGTGTGGTTGATGCGCTGGGCCCGCTCCACATCGACCGACAGCGCATCGAGAAAGATGGTGGACAGCGCATGGCCGGCCACCTGGGCGAGCGAGGGGAACGGCGGGTGCTCGCCCTGGGGCAGGTTCAGCACCTCGTGCGAGCGGCCCACGCCGACGACGACGATGCGCTGGGCGCCCAGGTGCACGGCTGGGGCGAGCGGCGCGGTCTGGCGCATCGCACCATCGCCCAGGTAGTTGTACTGGCCGCGCAGCATCAGCTCGGCGGGCGCAAAGATGAAGGGGATCGACGACGAGGCCATCAGGTGCTGGTGGCTGATGCGGTCCTGGATGGCGCGGCGCTGCGTGCGCGACCAGGCAGGCACATGCGGGCCGGCTTCATAGAAGGTGATGTGCTCGCCAGTGGTGTAGCTCGATGCGGTGATCGCCAGCGCCGACAGCTTGCCGCTGTGCAGCAGGTGCGGGATTTTCTCCAGCGGCAGCTCGGCCTGGAGCAGCTCCAAAAGCGGCGCATTGTCCAGCAGCGAGCGCGGTTTGCTGTGGTGCCAGCGCGTCAGCGCCCAGCCCAGCGTCAACAGGCTCAGCCAGCGCGCGCCGCTGCGCATCACACCAAAGGCATCGGCGCGGTAGACCTGGCTGGTGGAGAAATTGCGCCACACCCGCGACAGGCGCTGCACGGCCAGGTCGAAATGGTCGGCGCCGCAGGCAAGACCTGCGGCATTGATCGCGCCGGCCGAGGTGCCCACGGCGATGGGGAAGGGCGTGGGTTCATGGTCGGCCCCGGCGTTCTGGCGCAGGCGCGAGAGCGCCTGCAGCACCCCCACCTGGTAGGCGGCACGCGCGCCGCCGCCTGAGAGCACGATGGCGGTGGACGCGGAATGGGGGCTGTAGTGCAGAGCGGGCGACATGGCCTGCACCATAGCCGAAACTGCAGGCCTTCGCCAAGCGGCTCTGTCGCCCAGCCGCTACTGCGGGCACAGGCACCGCTGCATCAGCGCGCCGCGCCCTTTTTCAGCAAGGTCGCGAGCTCCAGGTTCTGCAGCAGCACGATTTTTTGGTCACGGGCAAACAGGCGGGCGTTGTCGCTCAGCTCGCCTTGCAGCAGCACATAGACGCTGGCGGCGCCCGCTTGGCTGGCGGCCTCATGCAGCGCGCGCAGCGGCTCGATGCCATGCACGCCGGCCTTGCTGCGCTTGGTTTGTACCAGGGTGGTCTGGCCGTTGCGCGCCAGCTGCAGATCGGCTGCGCCTTGCTGCAGGGTGGTGACGGCATAGCCCTCGGCCTGCCAGGCGCGGCTCAGCCAGGCCTGCAGATCGCGGCTGGACATGGCGCCAGCCTGCGCCAGCAGCGCCTCGGTGGCCGCCGCGCTGGGCTGGCTCCACTGGCGCTTGGCGGCCATGGCGCCGATCACGAGGAAAGGCAGGCTGCCGGCGGCGCCGACAAAGCGGATGTCCTTGGGCAGCAGCGCCAGGCACAGCACCACGATGATGGCTCCGACCACCACACTGATCCACCACGACGAGCGCAGCAAGATCGCAAACACGGAGTTCTCGGCCATTTTCAGTTTCACGGGTGCAGGTCTTTCAAGAGGTGCAGGGGAAAAGCCCAGATTGTCGCTGGTTCGCAAGGGCAAGCGCGGTTCGCTAGACTTATTGCTGTCTCAGGAATAGAAAACACGATGACAGTGACCGAACCAACGATACTGGCCGCGCTGGCCAGCGTCCAAGACCCGCATACGGGCAAAGATTTTGTCAGCACGCGTGCCGTGCGCAACCTCCAGATCCATGGCGGCGATGTCGCCTTTGAGGTGGAGATGGGTTACCCCGCCAAAAGCCTGGTGCCGCAGCTGCGCAGCCAGTTCGTGGCCGCGGCCAAGACGGTGCCGGGCGTGGACAACGTCTCGGTGACCATCAGCAACAAGGTGATCACGCATGCGGTGCAGCGCGGTGTGCCGCTGATTCCCGGTGTGAAGAACATCATTGCGGTGGCATCGGGCAAGGGCGGCGTGGGCAAGAGCACCACCACCGCCAACTTGGCGCTGGCCCTGGCGGCCGAGGGCGCCAGCGTCGGCGTGCTGGATGCCGATATCTACGGCCCCAGCCAGACCATGATGATGGGCGTGGACGGCAAGCCCGAGAGCAGCGATGGCAAGACCATGGAGCCCAAGCTCAACCATGGCGTGCAGGTGATGTCGATCGGCCTCTTGGTCGACCAGGACCAGGCGATGATCTGGCGCGGGCCTATGGCCGTGCAGGCGCTCGAGCAAATGCTGCGCCAGACCAACTGGGCGGGGCTGGACTACCTGCTGATCGACATGCCACCGGGCACCGGCGACATCCAGCTCACACTGAGCCAGCGCGTGCCGCTGACCGGTGCGGTGATCGTCACCACGCCGCAGGACATCGCCTTGCTCGATGCGCGCAAGGGCATCAAGATGTTCGAGAAGGTGGGCGTGCCGCTCCTGGGTGTGATCGAGAACATGGCCATGCATGTCTGCACCAACTGCGGCCATGTGGAACATATCTTTGGCGCCGATGGCGGCAAGCACATGGCAGCCGACTACAAGCTCGACTACCTGGGTGCGCTGCCGCTGTCGATGCAGATCCGCGAGCAGGCCGACAGCGGCACCCCCACCGTGGTGGCGGCGCCCGACAGCGAAGTGGCCGCCATCTACCGCCAGGTGGCGCGCAGCATCGCCGTCAAGATCGCGCAGCAGGCCAAGGACTTCTCGTCGAAGTTCCCGACCATCTCCGTGAGCAGCAATACCTGATGAACCTGCTCGCTGCCATGCGCTACCTGGCCGCGCTCCATGCGCATGGCCATTTCGCGCGGGCAGCCCAGGCCTGCCACATCACCCAGCCGGCCCTGTCCAATGCGCTGCGCGCGCTGGAGGCCGAGTTTGGCGTGGCCATCGTGCGCCGGGGCCGGGTGTTTGCCGGCTTCACGCCCGAGGGCGAGCAGGTACTGCAAACCGGACTGGAGATGCTGCAAAGCGAGGCGCGCCTGCGCCAACGCCTCTCCGCCCAGGCGGGCCAGCTGCAAGGGCAGCTGCGCATGGCGGCCGTGCCCACGGCCATGCCGATGCTGCTGCGCTTTGCCAGCCTGCTGCGCTGCCAGCACCCGGGCCTGGTGCCAGCGCTGCATGCGATGAGTTCGCCCGATATTGAACGCGGCCTCGAAGAGCTGAGCCTGGACCTGGCGCTGGGCTACAGCGACCGCATCCGCCGCCCGCGCACCCATTGCGCCCCCCAGTACCAGGAGCACTACTACCTGCTGCAGTCCGCGCCAGCACCGGCCTGCGTGGCCGATACCCTGCATGCGGCCGAGCCCCTGGGCTGGGCCCAGGCCGCGCAGCAGCCGCTGTGCCTGCTGACGCCCGATATGCACAACCGCCAGATCGTGGAGCGCAGCTTTCTGGCCGTCGGCGTGCTGGTGCAGCCTGCCATGGAGACCAATTCCGTCCAGGCCTTGCTGCAGGCGGTGGGCGAGGGCCAGATGGCCAGCATTGTGCCCGGCGCCGTGCTGGCCACCGTGCGGCACACGCCGGGCCTACGCGCCTGGCCCTTGGTGGAGCCGGTGGTCGAGAGCGAAGTCGCCTTTCTCTACCAGCAATCCCAGCAGGCCATGCCCGCGATGGAGGCGGCGCGCGCGCTGATGGCGCAGGACGAATGGCAGCAGCAATGCCTGCAGCATGCCGGGGCTTTGGCCGCAGCTGCGCCGCCATCCCAGCCATAGTTTGTCGAATGCTGGCATTGCCGCATTGAATTTGACGGCCAGCGGGCAGCGGGTTGAAATGCAGGGCTACACCGAGCCCCTGCCATGCAAGAACAAAAAATCGCCTTCTACAAAGGCCCAGCCGGTGGCTGGGGCGCCTTGAACAGTGTCAAGAACACACTGCTGCACCACGACATCGCGCTCAAGGGTGCCAAGACGCTGCTGTCGGCCAACCAGCCCGATGGCTTTGACTGCCCGGGCTGCGCCTGGCCGGACCGCAACCATGCCTCGACCTTCGAGTTCTGCGAGAACGGCGTTAAGGCCGTCGCCGCCGAGGCCACGGCCCGGCGCGCGGGCCCCGAGCTGTTTGCCCGCTACAGCGTGCGCGAGCTGGCCCAGCACAGCGATTTCTGGCTGGAGGACCAGGGCCGGCTGACGCAGCCCATGGTCTATGACCCGGCCAGTGACCACTACCTGCCGATTGCCTGGGACGATGCCTTTGCGCTGATCGCCCAGCACCTGAACGCGCTGCCCAGCCCGGACCAGGCGGTGTTCTACACCTCAGGCAGGGCGAGCAACGAGGCGGCCTTTCTCTACCAGCTGTTTGTGCGCGAGTACGGCACCAACAACTTCCCCGATTGCTCCAACATGTGCCACGAGCCCAGTGGCTCGGCGATGCGCGAGCAGATCGGCGTGGGCAAGGGCACGGTGACACTGGCCGATTTTGAACAGGCCGATGCGGTCTTCATCTTTGGCCAGAACCCGGGCACCAACCACCCGCGCATGCTGGGCGAGCTGCGCGAGGCGCACAAACGCGGCGCGCGCATTGTCAGCTTCAACCCCTTGCGCGAGCGCGGGCTGGAGCGCTTTGCCGATCCGCAGGACAAGCTGGAGATGGCGACCCTGGGCTCCAGCCCGATCAGCACGCACTACTTTCAGCTGCGCGTGGGCGGCGACCTGGCAGCGCTGCGGGGCATGCTCAAGCATGTGCTGGAGCAGGAGGCGGCGCGGGGCGGTGTGCTCGACCACGCCTTTATCGCTGCGCACACCACCGGCTTTGAGGCGCTGGCGCAAAGCCTGCAGGCTGAAGACTGGGCGCTGCTGGCGCAGGAATCGGGCTTGAGTGAAGCGCAGATGCGGGCGGCCGCCGAGGTCTACCTGGGCGCGGACAAGGTGATTGCCTGCTGGGGCATGGGCATTACCCAGCATGCGCATTCGGTGGCCACCATCCAGATGATTTTGAACCTGCTGCTGCTGCGCGGCCATATCGGCCGGCCAGGAGCGGGGCCGTGCCCGGTGCGCGGCCACAGCAATGTGCAGGGCGACCGCAGCATGGGCATTTGGGAAAAGCCGCCAGCCGCCTTGCTCGACCGGCTGCAGGAGGTCTATGGCTTTGCGCCACCCCGCGCCCACGGCATGGACACGGTCGACGCCATTGCCAGCATGCGCGATGGCCAGGCCCAGGTGTTTTTTGCGCTGGGGGGCAATTTTGCTGCGGCCACGCCTGATACCTATGAAACCTGGAAAGGCCTGCAGCGCTGCGCGCTGACCGTGCAGGTCACCACCAAGCTCAACCGCAGCCATGTGGTCCATGGCCGCGAGGCCCTGCTGCTGCCCTGCCTGGGCCGCACCGAGATCGACCTGCAAAACGGCCAGCCCCAGGGCGTGACGGTGGAGGATTCGATGAGCATGGTGCACCTGTCGATGGGCATGAACCCACCGGCTTCGGCGCATCTGCTGTCCGAGCCGGCGATTGTGGCGCGCCTGGCCCATGCCACCCTGGGCACGCGCAGCCGGGTGGACTGGCTGGCGCTGGCCGCCGACTACGCGCTGATCCGCGATGAGATCGCCAAGGTCTTCCCCGATTTTGCCGACTTCAACCAGCGCGTGGCCGTGCCCGGTGGCTTTCGGCTGCGCAACACGGCCAGCGAGCGCATCTGGACCACGGCCAGCGGCAAGGCCAGCTTCCACGCCCATGCGGTGCCGGTCGATACCCCCACGCACCGGGCGCGTGCGCGGCTGCGTGACCAGCAGGTGTTCACCTTGCTGACCACCCGCTCGCACGACCAGTACAACACCACCATCTATGGCATGGACGACCGCTACCGGGGCGTGTTTGGCCAGCGCCGGGTGGTCTTCATCCATGCCGATGACATCCGCGCGCTGGGCCTGGCCGATGGGGACTGGGTCAATATCCGCACCGTCTGGGACGATGGCCAGCAGCGCTGTGTCGAGGGCTTCAAGCTGGTGGCCTATGACATTCCGCGTGGTAACCTCGCCGCCTACTACCCGGAGACCAATCCGCTGGTGCCGCTGTCGGCCGTGGCCGCGCATGCCGGCACGCCCACCTCCAAATCGATCCCCGTGGTGCTGGAGCCCGGCCAGGCGCCGCAGTGATGGGCGGGCAGAACGCCGCACCCGCCCTCTCGCCGCTGGCGCAGCGCATGCTCAAAGCTCTGGCACAGGAGCAGGCCCGCACCGGGCAGGCGGTACCGCTGGTGCGCATCGCCAAGCACCTGGATGCCGCTGCCAGCAGCCTGCTGCGTGAGCTGGCGATGCTCAACCTGCTGCTGGAGCAGGCCCAGCAGCCTGCCTGGGTGCAGGCCCAGGCGGTGGAGGGGCGCTGGATGCTGGCGCTGACGGCGGCCGGCGCAGCGGCTGCGGCGCAGACCAGCGAGGCTTGAGGGCCGCCTCAGGCCCTCTGGTGGTTGCCCAGGTCAGGCCGCAACCGGGTGGCGGGCTTTGCGCGCCTGTTTGGTCTGGTACATGGCCAGATCGGCCTGCTGCAATGCAGTATCGGCATGGGTGCCCGGCGTGACGGCCACCAGGCCCACGCTGGCGCCGGTGTAGTTCAGGCTCACGCCCTGGCCCAGGCACAGCGACTCGGCCCGCGTGCTGGCAAACAGGCGCGCCTGTGTTTCGTTCAGCGCCGGCGCAATCGGCTCGTGCAGGTGGGGGCCCAGGCCGGCAAAAACGAACTCATCGCCGCCCTGGCGGGCGATCAGGTCCGAGCCGCGCATGGCCTCGCGCATCTGGTCGGACAGCAGCTGCAAGAAACGGTCGCCCGCTTCATGGCCATAGCCGTCGTTGATGGCCTTGAAGCCATCCATGTCGATCATGCCTACGAGCACATAGCGCTCCTGGCGGCGGGCAATGGCCTGCAGCTGGTCGAGCTGCTCGATCAGTGCGCGGCGGTTGGGCAGGCCGGTCAGCGCATCGGTGCGCGCCAGGCGCTGCAGCTCTTCGTTTTGCACCTGGATCTGGATGAGCAACTGCTCGCGCTCGACCTGCTGGCCCAGGAACTGGGCAAACAGGCGCATGACATCCTGGGTATCGCGTTGCAGCGGCTTGCGTGATGCACTGGCGCCGCACAGCGTGCCGTAGAGCGCACCGTCCGACAGGTGGACCGGTGTGCTGGCATAGGTCTGGATGCCCAGCGCCTGCGCGGCCTGCGAGTCGCCCCAGATCTGGCCGACATCGTCGGTGTAGAGGCAGTTCTCGTCGATCGCGCGTTTGCACAAGGTGTCTTCCCAAGGCACGCTCAGGTTCTCGGGAATCTGCAGGCTTTGGGTGTTGCGCGCGAACAGCACCTGCTGGACACGCTGGCCCAGGTCAATGCGCGTGAGGTAGGTGGATTCCAGACTGGTGACTTTTTGCAGCATCTCCAGCAGGGGGCGCGTCAGCTCCTCCAGACTGCGAGCTTTGGCAAACGTCTGGCCCAATTGTGAAATCAAGGCTTGCATAGGAATGGCTCGTTGAGAGATTACTGTTTCATATCGTAACTCGCAATCGGCCGCTTGGGGATGATCTCTTTCAATGGCGGCACCAGGGCGCGTCTACAAAATCTGCCGGCCTGGGGGCAAGCGTGGATGGCCGCGTTGTGCCTGAGGGCGTGCCGTGGCTTTTTCCCCCCAAACAGGCTGTGGCAGCGCCGGGTTCGTGCTGTCATGACCCTGCTTGCAGCAGGCCTTTTGCTGGTCGTGGGCGGCCTCTGGCTCGCAGGGAAATCCGGCAAGGGCTGGGGGTAAACGCGCATCAGTTATGTTTGCTGCATGAAACACAACTTTTTTGCGTTGGGCTGGCGCCAATTGCTGCGCGACTGGCGTGCCGGTGAGCTGCGGCTTTTGTTGGTTGCGGTGGCGCTGGCGGTGGCCGCGCTGACCTCGGTGAGCTTTTTCTCGGACCGCCTGCAAGCGGGGCTGCAGCGCGATGCCAGCCAGCTGCTGGGCGGCGACGTCGTGGTGGTGAGCGACAACAGCACGCCAGCGGCCTTTGCCGACAAGGCCCAGGCGCTGGGTTTGCAGGGTGTGACGACGGTCACCTTCCCGACGATGGCGCGCTCGGACGATGCCGATGGCGGTGAATCGCGCCTGGTAGGTCTCAAGGCGGTGCAGGCCGGCTACCCGCTGCGCGGCAGCCTGCGCACGGCTCCGGCTGCCGGCCAGCCCGATGCGCCGACGCGCGATATTCCTGCGCCCGGCGAAGTCTGGGTGGACCCGAGCCTGATCGAGGCGCTGGGCCTCAAGACCGGCTCGGTGCTGTGGCTGGGCGACAAGCGCTTCACGATTGGCCGGGTGCTGACGATCGAGCCGGACCGGGGCGCCGGTTTTCTGGGCTTTTCTCCGCGCGTGATGCTGGACTGGAGCGACCTGGCCGCCACCGGCCTGGTGCAGCCGGCCAGCCGCTTGCTCTACCGCTTTGCCGTCGCCGGTGAGCCCGCAGCAGCAGCGCAGTTTCTGCAATGGTCCGAGACCGAAGTGGCCCAGCCCCACAGCCATGGCGTGCGCATCGAGTCGCTGCAAAGCGGCCGGCCAGAGATGGAGCAAACGCTCGAGCGCGCGCAGAAGTTCCTGAACCTGGTGGCCTTGCTGGCCGCGCTGCTGTCGGCCGTGGCCGTGGCCTTGGCCGCGCGCACCTTTGCCAGCGCCCACCTCAATGGCGCGGCATTGCTGCGCGTGCTGGGCCTGGCCCAGCGCGCCATTGCCGGCGCCTATGTGGTCGAGTTTGTCATCGTGGGCCTGGCCGCCAGCCTGCTGGGCGTGGCGCTGGGCTACGCGATGCACTACCTGTTTGTCTGGCTGATGGCGGGCCTGCTGGCCGTCACCTTGCCCGCTGCCAGTGGCTGGCCGCTGGTGATGGGGGTGGGCATGGGCATGACCTTGCTGCTGGCCTTTGGCCTGCCGCCCGTGCTGCAGCTGGCCCAGGTGCCGCCGCTGCGCGTGCTGCGCCGTGACCTGGGGGCTCTGCGCCCGGCCTCGGCCTCGGTGCTGCTGCTGGGGGTGCTGGGCTTTGCGGCGATGCTGCTGCTGGTCAGCGGTGATGCCAAGCTGGGCGGCATTGCGGTGGGCGGTTTTGCGATGGCGATTGTGGTGTTTGGCCTGCTGAGCGCCGTGGCCATCAGCTTGCTGCGCCGCATGGTGAATGAGCGCACGGCGCCGCGCTGGCTGCTGCTGGCCACGCGCCAGGTCGCCGCCCGGCCCTGGTTTGCCGTGGTGCAGGTCAGCAGCCTGGCCGTCGGCCTGATGGCGCTGGTGCTGCTGGTGCTGCTGCGCACCGACCTGATCCAGACCTGGCGCCAGACCACGCCGCCCGATGCGATGAACCGCTTTGTCATCAACATCATGCCGGACCAGGCCGATGCCTTCCAGCAGCGCCTGCGCCAGGCCGGCATCGACAAATGGGACTGGTACCCGATGATTCGCGGCCGCCTCATCCAGATCAATGGCAAGGATGTGGGCCCGGGCGACTACAGCGAAGACCGCGCCAAGCGCCTGGTCGACCGCGAGTTCAATATCTCCCACAGCGATGTGCTGCAGGAGCACAACCAGATCGTGCAGGGCCGGTGGACGCCGGGCGAGGCCGGTGGCGTCAGCGTCGAAGAGGGCATTGCCGAAACCCTGGGCCTGAAGATGGGCGACCGCCTGCTGTTTGACATGGGCGGCGTGCAGCACGAGAGCACGATCACCAGCCTGCGCAAGGTGGACTGGGGCTCGATGCGCGCGAATTTCTTTGTCATGTACCCGGTCGCGCAGATGAATGAGGTGGCCGTCACCTACCTGGCCGCCTACCGCGCGCCCGATACGGCGGGCTTTGACAATGGCCTGGTGCGCGAGTTTCCCAACATCACCAATGTGGACCTGCGCGCCACCGTGGCGCAGCTCCAGCAGGTGCTCAACCAGGTGATCCGCGCGGTGGAGTTCCTGTTTGGCTTTACCTTGGCCGCCGGCCTGGTGGTGCTGTTTGCCGCGATCACCGCGACGCGCGAAGAGCGCGCCCGCGAGTATGCGATCATGCGGGCCGTGGGCGCGCGCAGCCAGCTGCTCCAGCAGGTGCAGCGCGCCGAGCTGGCCGGTGTGGGCCTGCTCGCCGGCGTGCTGGCCAGCGTGGTAGCCATGGCCATTGGCTGGGCATTGGCCCA
>NZ_APCR01000383.1:0-902 GCF_000410635.1 Comamonas sp. B-9 | reverse complement strand
GGCCGAGCAGCCGCTTCCTGCGCTGCGCGCGGAAGTGCATCAGCGCATCGTGTTTGCCGACAGCGTGGCCGCCGGCCGGCTTGCACGCGAGACGGCGCCAGACAGCGCCGCCGCGCGCGAAATCACCGCGCTGGTCGATGAACTGCTGCGGTGGCCGTCATGAGCACTCCTGCCAGCAAGCGCACGGGCAAGCGCATCGGCATCGGCGCTCGCCCGCCCGCGAATCCGCACGCCGAGGCGTGGATTCGCCAGGGCAGTGCCGATGACCTCCAGAAAGGCGACCTCTACACGGCCCGCCTGACCCTCGACATCACGCCCGCCATGCGGGAGCGCATCAAGGTATCGGCCTTCACGCAAGGCGTGACGGTGGCCGATCTGTTGCGCGCGCTGCTGGAGCGGGAATTCCCGGAGAAGTCCTCATGAACACACCCGCCTCGACGGCTTCGGCACCGCCGTCCATCCCGCCTGTCGGCGTGGCCGACGGCGTACCGCTGACGCGCGTTGCGCTCGCATACATCGACCAACGCTTCGACCTCTACCTGCGCTTCGGTGATCCTGCCCGCATCATCCGGTTCGACCGCTGGCGCCGCTGCGCGGTGTTCACGCCGAATGCGGTTCTCTGCCGCATCCGCTGGCAGGCCAACGACTACGGCACGATCCGCTGGCAGCTCATGGTGATGCAGGCGTGCATGCCGATGGATGGCGCGCAGCGCATCTCCGGCGTGCAACCTGGCGCGCGCCTCTTGCTGCACGCCGAGGGTGAGCAATCGGTGCGTGCCGTGCTGGCGCGCATCGACGCCATCGAGGCGCTGGGCATCACGCCTGTCGGCGTCTCGCCCGCGTACTGGCGCACGCTCGCCAACCGGCTCGCAGCGCACTTGCCGCTGCCCGAATACACCGCC
>NZ_KE148556.1:17607-17962 GCF_000410635.1 Comamonas sp. B-9 | reverse complement strand
CGCTGGCGCAGCCAGGTCAGCTCCAGCCTGCTCGATGGCCAGCTGGAGTACGAGCAGGAGGCCAAGGGCCCCGGCACCATCCGCGCGCGGCTGAGCCAGCTGCGTGTGGGCCAGGAGGGCGCCGACAGCAAGGCCGCCGCCAGCCAGGATGACGCGCTGGGCCAGGAGCCCGGGCAGTTGCCCGCGCTCGATGTGGTGGTGGAGGACCTGCGCTGGCGCCAGCATTCGGTGGGCCGGCTGGAGGTGCAGGCCGTCAACCAGCGCGAAGCGGACAAATCCTGGTGGCAGCTGAAGAACATGGTGCTCTCGAACGATGCCGCCAGCCTGCAGGCCAGCGGCGACTGGGGCGCCAAAC
>NZ_KE148556.1:0-17595 GCF_000410635.1 Comamonas sp. B-9 | reverse complement strand
CGGGCGCCGTACCGAGCTGGAGATGCGCCTGGACCTGAAGGACACCGGCGCCTTGCTCGGCCGCCTGGGCATGGCTGGCGTGGTGCGCCAGGGCAAGGGCTCGGTGCAGGGAAGCATCGGCTGGACGGGCAGCCCCGTGAGCCCCGATTACACCAGCATGGATGGCAAACTGCACATCGATGTCGGCCAGGGCCAGTTTTTGAAGGTCGAGCCCGGTGCGGCCAAGCTGCTGGGCGTGCTCAACCTGCAGGCCTTGCCGCGCCGGCTGACCCTGGACTTCAAGGACGTGTTCAGCGCCGGCTTTGGCTTTGACTTTGTGCGCGGCGATGTGCTGGTGAGCGATGGCCTGGCCTCGACCACCAATATGCAGATGAAGGGCGTGACCGCCGCCGTGCTGCTCGAAGGCAGCGCCAATCTGCGCGATGAAACGCAGGACCTGCATGTGGTCGTCATCCCCGAGCTGAACACCACGACGATGGCCCTGGTGACCACCGCCATCAACCCGGTCATCGGCATTGGCACCTTCCTGGCCCAGGCCTTGTTCAAGGGGCCGTTGACGCAGGCGGTGACCCAGGAGTTCGAGGTCAGCGGCTCCTGGTCGGAGCCCGAGGTCAAGCGCATAGGCCGCAGGCAGGAAGCGGACAGCAACGCCGTCGGCACCCCGCATTGAGCGTCCTGGCTCTGCTGCGCTGAGTCACCTTCGATATCCGCAGGCGCCAGTTCCAGGCCTGGGCTTGCGGATAATAGCTGCCAGTTTCTCTTGCAGGATGCATCGATGAAAGTAGCCGCACTCCAATTGGTGACCAGCAAAGACTGGGAGCACAACCGCACGCAGGCCTGGCAGCTGCTGCAGCAGGCAGCGGCCGCTGGTGCGGAGCTGGCGGTGCTGCCCGAGTACTTCTGCCTGATGGGCGAGCGCGATACCGACAAGCTGGCGCTGGCCGAGCCGTTTGGCAAAGGCCCCATGCAGCAGTTCCTGGCCGACAGCGCCCGCAGCCTGGGCCTGTGGATCGTCGGCGGCACCTTGCCGCTGCAGGGGCCCGATGCCGCGCATGTCTACAACAGCAGCTGCGTCTACAACCCGCAGGGCGACTGCGTGGCGCGCTACGACAAGATGCATTTGTTTTGCTATGCCAACGAGCGCGAGTCCTATGACGAGCACCGCGTCATCGCGCCGGGCAACACGCCGCAGCAGTTTGACCTGCCCAGCCGCGATGGCCACCACTGGCGCATCGGCTTGAGCATCTGCTACGACCTGCGCTTTCCCGAGCTCTACCGCCTGCATGCACAGGCGGGCGCGCATCTGATGCTGGTGCCCAGCGCCTTTACCTATACGACGGGCCAGGCGCACTGGGAGCTGCTGCTGCGCGCGCGGGCTGTGGAGAACCTGGCCTATGTGCTGGCCGCAGCCCAAGGCGGCCAGCATGAAAACGGCCGCCGCACCTGGGGCCACAGCATGGCCATCAACCCCTGGGGCGAGGTGATGGCGCTGCAGGCGAGCGAGCCTGGCGTGGTGCTGGCCGACCTGGACTGGGCGCAACTGCAGCGCTGGCGCCAGCAGCTGCCTGCCTTGCAGCACCGCGTATGCTGATGGCGCATTGGGCGCAGTCGCTGGCGCAGCGCTGGCACCAGAGCTGGCGGCGCTGGTCGCTGTGGTCGGCGCTGGTGCTGCTGGTGGCAGGCACCCTGGTCACCCAGGTCTGGCTGGCCGGGCGCTATGAGATATCCGAAGTGCAGCAGCGCCTGGACCGCGAGGCCCAGGATGCCGTCAGCGATATCCGCAGCCTGTTCAACGACAACGTCAACCGCCTGCGCAGCATGCCGCGCTATGACAGCGATGTGATGGCCTGGCAGTCGGCTGCGGCCACCATCTTGCGCAACCAGCGCGATCTCGCCCATATCGAGTGGCGCAACCCGCAGCTGCAGATCGAGGCCAGCGAGGAGTCGCCTTATTTGAACCTGCAGTGGTCGGCCATCGACCGCACCGGCATGAACACCGAGAGCCATACCGCCTGCCTGCGCGCCCGCAACACCGGCGCGGCCTCGTACGCGGGCAGCTATTTCCTGTCGCAGGGCAATGGCACCGGGCTGGAGCTGCTCGAACTGTGCGTGCCGGTGATCACCGGCGACCAGCTGCACGGCTTTGCGGTGGCCACCTACATCTTGCAGAACGTGCTGTCGGACCTGGTCAACGAGAGCCTGCGCCGCAACCATGAGCTGTCCTTCACCGAGACCGATGGCACGCGGCTGGCGATTGTCAGCACACCCCGGCGCGGCACGCGCGTGTTCACCTCCAACCAGCTGCTCGACCTGCCCGGCGTGGCGCTGATGCTGCGGGTGGACAGCTGGCATGCGGCGCCCAATGTCTTTCCCAATGTGCTCACGGCCCTGGTCACCGGCATGTCGATTGCGCTGATCACCGTGCTGGTGGTGCTGGTGCGCGACAACCGCCGCCGCCTGAAGGCCGAGCGCGATCTGGGCGATGCGCTGGCCTTTCGCAAGGCGATGGAAGACTCGCTGGTGACAGGGCTGCGCGCGCGCGACCTGCATGGCAAGGTCACCTATGTGAACCCGGCGTTTTGCGAGATGGTGGGATTCTCTGCCGAGGAGATTCTGGACCCGAGCAAGGCCACACCCTACTGGCCGCCGGAGATGGCGCCTGAATACGCGCGCCGCCAGCAGATCCGCCTGTCTGGCCATCTGCCGCCGCCGCGCGAAGGCTATGAATCGACCTTCATGCACAAGGAAGGCCGGCGCTTTCCGGTGCTGATTTTTGAGGCACCGCTGATCAATGCGGCCGGCATGCACACCGGCTGGATGAGTGCCTTTGTCGACATGAGCGAGCAGCGCCGGGTCGAGGAGCTCTCGCGCGCCTCGCAGGAGCGCCTGCAGGCCACCGCGCGCCTGGCGACGGTGGGCGAGATGGCCTCGCTGCTGAGCCATGAGCTCAACCAGCCGCTGGCCGCGATCTCCAGCTATGCGACGGGCATCATGAACCTGCTGCCCGATGGCGCCTCGCCCGATGAGGTGCAGGAGCACCTGCCTGATGTGCGCATGGCCGTGCAGCGCATGGCCTTCCAGGCCGAGCGGGCGGGCAAGGTCATCAAGAGCGTGCATGGCTTTGTGCGCCGGCGCGACCAGTCGCGCGAGTTTTTGCAGGCCTCCGAGCTGATGGACGCGGTATTGCCGCTGGTGCGGCTGCAGGCGCGTAAACTCTATGTGGATGTGGCCACCGAGGTCGCGCCGGGCTTGCCCGCCGTTTTCTGTGACCGGACCATGGTCGAGCAGGTGCTGCTCAACCTCAGCCGCAACGGCATGCAGGCCATGGACTATGGCGGCACGCACCCCCGGGTGCTGCAGATGCTGGTGCGACTGGCGCCCAGCGACGATGGGCGGGCCTGGGTGGAGTTTGTCGTGGCCGATGTGGGCGAGGGCATCACCGAGGAGGTGGCCGCGCGCCTCTATACCCCCTTCTTTACCACCAAGGACGAAGGCATGGGCCTGGGCCTGAGCCTGTGCCGCACCGTCGTGGAGCAGCATGGCAGCCATTTGCGCTACCTGCCCAACCAGCCGCGCGGGACCATCTTCAGTTTTACCCTGCCAACCTGGCGCAACGATTGAAAGTTCAGAGATGCAGCCGCTAGTGAATGCCACCGTGTATATCGTCGATGATGACGCCGAGGTGCGGGATGCCCTGGCCTGGATGCTGCGCTCGCGCCGCTTGCTGAGCGAGAGCTTTGCCTCGGCCGAGGCCTTTGAGGCCATGCTGCGCAGCCGCCCGCCGCAGGTGGACCCGGCCTGCGCGCTCTTGGATGTGCGCATGCCTGGGATGAGTGGCCTCGCGCTGTTTGATCGCCTGGTAGAGATGGACGTGATTGCCGCCTTGCCGGTGATCTTTTTGACCGGCCACGCCGATGTGCCCACCGCCGTGGCCACCGTCAAGCGCGGCGCCTTTGATTTTTGCGAAAAACCGTTTTCCGACAATGTGCTGGTTGATCGCATCGAGCACGCGCTGCAGGCATCGAGCGCCTATCTGGAGACGCTGCGCTCGCAGCAAGGCGTGCGCGAGCGCGTGGCCGAACTGACGGACCGCGAGCAGGCCGTCATGCGGCTGGTGATCGATGGCCTGCCCAACAAGCTGATTGCCGATGAGCTGACCATCAGCGTACGCACGGTCGAAGTGCACCGCGCCCGGGTGTTTGACAAGATGCAGGTCAAATCAGCGGTGGAGCTGGCCAACCTGCTGCGCGATCTTTCCTGAGTCTGCCGTTAGCGCGGGCCCACAAAAAAGGGCGCTAGTCCTTGAACTGGCGCCCTGTGTGCATTCCGCCAAAGCAGGTATTAACGGCCTGGCTGCACTTCACCCACATAGATCTCGACGCGGCGGTTGTGCGCGCGGCCGGCCGGGGTGTCATTGCTGGCCACCGGCTGGCGCGAGCCCATGCCCTGCACCTGGATGCGCGCGCCGTTCACGCCGCGCTGCGTCAGGTAGTTGCGTGCGCTCTCTGCACGGGCCAGCGACAGCGGGTCGTTGATGCCGTCGTTGCCGGTGCTGTCGGTGTGGCCGATGATGCGTACCTGGGCGTTGGGGTTGTTGCGCAGGCCTTCGGCAAAGCGGTCCAGGATGGGGGCGAAGTTGCCCTGGATATCCGAGCGGTTGGTCTGGAACGAGATGTCGCTGGGGATATCGAGCTTGAGCTGGTTGTCCGGCGTCTGCGTCACCACCACACCGGTGCCCTGGGTGGCCTGCTCCATCTCCTGCTTTTGCTTTTGCATGTGCTGCGACCAGATATAGGTGCCCAGCGCGCCGATACCCGCGCCGATCACGGCGCCCGAGCCCGCATGGCCGCCAGCGATCGCACCCACGGCAGCGCCGCCCAGTGCGCCCACGCCGGCGCCGGTGGCGGTTTGGCGTTGGGTGTCAGACATGTTGGCGCAACCGCTCAGGATGGCCAGACTGGCAACGGCAGAGACTAGAATTTGTTTACGCATGCTTGAACTCCTCTGATGCAAGGGCCGCTCCGGAAATGGAGCAGGCCGTGGATGCAAATTGTGGGCAGTAGAACTGCCAAATGCCAGAGACAAAGTTCAAAAATGGTAAAAATGACGGCAATGAGCGGCCATGTCCTACGATTTGCGCAAGCTAGTCGCGAGGAGGCTGCTCATCTTTGCTTACGATTTCCCCTTTTTTGCGACCGGCAAACATCGTCCACCAGACGATCGCCACCAGTATGACCAACGCCAATAGCGCTTCCAGCAATATCAGTCCCATCGGTACCCGCTCCTTACGTACGCTGTCGATGGCTGCGATTGTAGGAATTCTGGCCGCCTGCTCCAGCCAAGTCCCTTTGGACCAGCCGTCTTCGCCGACTACCCTACCGCCGGTATCGGGCAGCATCGAGGTGCTGCCCCCCGATGCCAATGAGCCGCTGCCCCCGGCGATCCAGCAGGCCAAGAGCCGCTGGGTGCCGGTGCACTGGTCGTCGGTGCCCGGCCTGGAGCAGGACAACCTGGCCGATGCCTGGAACGCCTGGATCAAAAGCTGCAGCCGCCCGCCCGTGCCGTTTGCGCAGTTCTGCTCCGAGGTGCGGCGCATGAGCCTGGCCTCGACCGAAGAGCAGCGCGCCTGGATGGTGTCGCGCTTTCAGCCCTACCGTGTCGAATCGCTCGATGGCAACCCCGATGGCATGCTGACCAGCTATTTCGAGCCCATGCTCGATGGCACGCGCCAGCCGGGCAATGGCTATTCGATCCCGCTGTACCGCTCGCCAGCCACGCTGGGCACGCGCAAGCCCTGGTTCAGCCGCCAGCAGATCGAGACCCTGCCGCAGGTGCAGGCCGAGCTGCAGGACAAGGTGATTGCCTGGGTCAACGACCCGGTCGATGCGATGGTGTTGCACATCCAGGGCTCGGGCCGGGTGCGCATCCAGGAGGCCGATGGCTCGGTGCGCCTGATCCGCGTGGCCTATGCCGCCACCAATGACCACCCCTACAAGAGCATTGGCAAATGGCTGCTCGACCAGGGCCTGGTGCGCGATGCCACCTGGCCGGGCATCAAGGCTTGGATTGCCGCCAACCCGACCCGGGTCAACGAGCTGCTCTGGAGCAACCCGCGTTATGTCTTCTTCAAGGAAGAGCCGCTGTCGCCGCTCGATGCCGAGTTTGGCCCCAATGGCGCCCAGGGCGTGCCGCTGACGCCTGGCCGCTCGATTGCGGTGGACCGGGGCAGCATCCCCTATGGCACCCCCGTGTGGCTGTCGTCCACCGGCCCCACCGTGCAGCTCAACCGCCTGGTGATGGCGCAGGACACCGGCAGCGCGATTCTGGGCGCTGTGCGCGCCGACTACTTTGCCGGCTGGGGCCATGAGGCGGGCGATTTTGCCGGCCGGGTCAAGCAGCCGCTGCGGCTGTGGGTGCTGTGGCCCCGGGGTGTGGCCAAGCGCTGATGCGCCGGGTTTAATCAATCAGGCCAGCTGCGAGGCTGGCCTTTTGCATGGCAGCTGCTGATTGCCGAAAGCGGTCAACGCGAAGGCGTGCCTTTGGGGTTGGCTGTCATCGGCAGCGGCAAGGCACTGCTGGATTTCACCTCGCCGAGCGAAAAGGTGGTGTGCACATCTTTCACATTGGGCAGGTGCAGCAGCACATTGCGGATAAAGCTGGAGAAGCTCTCCAGGTCCTTGGCGACCACCTGCAGCTCAAACGTACCCGCGCCGCTGATGTAGTGGCAGGACGTGACCTCGGGCAGCAGTCGGATCGATTCCTCCATGCGCAAGGTGATGTCGGCCGTGTTCTGCGCGGCATCGACGCGCACAAAGGCCAGCACGCCCAGGCCGAGCTTGTGGCGGTCCAAGGTGGCGTGGTAGCCGGTGATATAGCCGGCCTCTTCGAGCGCACGCACCCGGCGCCAGCAGGGCGCGGCCGACAGGCCCACGCGCTGGGCCAGCTCGGCATTCGTCAAACGGGCGTTTTTTTGCAGCTCGTAGAGGATCGCCCAGTCGAATTTGTCAATTTGGTTCATTTATCGCCATTATTGAGTAAGATTCTTTCAAATACTAGGTAAACCCCGGCAAGGAAAAGAATACTTTATTCTCGCTGCCCGTCATACACTGCAGCGATGAAAGCCAGGGTGTTTTGCGCTGGCTGCTGGACTTGGTTCCAGATTCTTATAACGCCCCACAATCCCGGACCTGCCACAAGCGGCCACCGGGTGCTCTCCCCAGGAGACAAGACGATGAATGCCTCACTCCCCGAGTCCGTCCGCAAAGCGCTGGAGACGGTAACGTTGGAAGATAAGTACGCACTGGCCCATGGCCGTGCCTTCATGAGCGGGGTGCAAGCCCTCGTTCGCCTGCCGATGCTGCAGCGCCAGCGCGATGCCTTGCAGGGCCTCAACACCGCAGGCTTTATCAGCGGCTACCGGGGTTCGCCCCTGGGCGGCTACGACCAGGCGCTGTGGGCGGCCAAAAAGCACCTGAAGGAAAACCACATCGAGTTCCAGCCTGGCGTCAACGAAGAGCTGGGCGCCACGGCCGTCTGGGGCACGCAGCAGCTCGATCTGTACCCGCAGAGCAAGAAGTTCGACGGTGTCTTTGGCATCTGGTACGGCAAGGGCCCGGGCGTGGACCGCAGCGTGGATGTGTTCAAGCACGCCAACATGGCGGGCACGGCCAAGCACGGCGGCGTGATTGCGCTGGCGGGCGATGACCACATCAGCAAGTCCTCGACGGCGGCGCACCAGAGCGACCATATCTTCAAGGCCGTGGGCTCGCCGGTGTTCTTCCCCTCCAGCGTGCAGGACATCCTGGACATGGGCCTGCATGCCTTTGCGCTGAGCCGTTTCTCCGGCGTCTGGTCGGGCATGAAGACGATCCAGGAGATTGTGGAGTCCTCGGCCAGCGTCTCGGTGGACCCGGACCGGGTCAACATCATCACCCCCGATGACTTTGTGATGCCGCCCGGCGGCCTGCACATCCGCTGGCCCGATGCGCCGCTGGAGCAGGAGGCGCGCCTGATGGACTACAAGTGGTATGCGGCGCTGGCCTATATCCGCGCCAACAAGCTCAACTACAACGTCATCTCCACGCCCAAGGACCGCTTTGGCATCATCGCCAGCGGCAAGGCCTTCAATGACACGCGCCAGGCGCTGATCGACCTGGGGCTGGACGACGACACCTGCCGCCAGCTGGGCATCCGCCTGCACAAGGTCAACGTGGTCTGGCCGCTCGAGGCCTCCATCACGCGCGACTTTGCGATGGGCCTGCAGGAGATTCTGGTGGTCGAGGAAAAGCGCCAGATGATCGAGTACCAGCTCAAGGAGGAGCTGTACAACTGGCGCTCGGATGTGCGCCCCCATGTGCTGGGCAAGTTCGACGAGACCGATGGCGACCACTCCGGCGGCGAGTGGTCGGTGCCCAACCCCAGCGACCACTGGCTGCTGCGCCCCAAGGCGGACCTGACCCCGGCGCTGATTGCGCAGGCGCTGGCCAAGCGCTTGAAGAAGCTGGGCGTGCCTGATGACATTGTGCGCCGCATGGATGCTCGCCTGCAGGTGATTGCCGCGCGTGAGCAAGGCCTCAAGGACAGCACGCAGGAGTCGGTGGACCGCCTGCCCTGGTTCTGCAGCGGCTGCCCGCACAACACCAGCACCCGCGTGCCCGAAGGCAGCCGCGCGGTGGCCGGTATTGGCTGCCACTACATGGTCAACTGGATGCCCGACCGCAACACCAGCACCTTCACGCAGATGGGCGGCGAAGGCGTGACCTGGGTCGGCCAGGCGCCGTTCACGACCGACCAGCATATCTTCTCGAACCTGGGCGACGGTACCTACTTCCACAGCGGCCTGCTGGCCATCCGCCAGAGCATTGCCTCGGGCGTGAACATCACCTACAAGGTGCTCTACAACGATGCGGTGGCCATGACCGGTGGCCAGCGCGTGGGCGAGCGGCCCGAGGGCCACTCGGTGTTGCAGATCATGACCAGCCTGTTGTCCGAAGGGGTCAAGAAGCTGGTTATCGTGACCGATGAGCCGGAAAAATACCAAGGCGTGCAGCTGGGCGCAGGCGTGACCGTGCACCACCGCGACGAGCTCGACCGCATCCAGCGCGAGTTCCGCGAGCTCAAGGGCACGACAGCCATCATCTACGACCAGACCTGCGCGACCGAAAAGCGCCGCCGCCGCAAACGCGGCACGCTGGCCACGCCAGCCAAGACCGTCATCATCAATGAGGCGGTGTGTGAGGGCTGCGGCGACTGCTCGGTGCAGTCCAACTGCCTGTCGGTCGAGCCGGTTGAGACCGATTTTGGCCGCAAGCGCAAGATCAACCAAAGCACCTGCAACAAGGATTTCTCCTGCGTCAAAGGCTTTTGCCCAAGCTTTGTCACCATCGAAGGCGGCCAGCTGAAAAAAGCCAAGAAGGAGAAAAAGGGCGATATGGCCAAGCTGCCGGCCTTGCCCGATCCGGTATTGCCCGTGGCCACCCAGGCCTGGGGCATTGTGGTGGCCGGTGTCGGTGGCACGGGTGTGATCACCATCGGCTCGCTGCTGGGCATGGCCGCGCACCTGGAAGGCAAGGGCGTGGTCACGCAGGATGCGGCAGGTCTCGCGCAAAAGGGCGGCTCGACCTGGAGCCATATCCAGATCGCCAATTCGCCCGATGCCATCTACACCACCAAGGTGGACACGGCCAAGGCTGACCTCATCATTGGCTGCGACCCCATCGTCGCGGCCAACAAGACCACCTTGGCGGCCATGCAACAGGGCCGCACCTTTGTGGCGCTCAACACCCATGGCGCGCCCACGGCGGCCTTTGTGCACAACCCGAACTGGCAGTTCCCCGAGGCGGGCTGTGAATCGGCGATCCTGGCGGCGGTGGGCCAACAGGGCGTGGGCATGTTCGATGCCGAGCACATTGCCACCCAGGCGCTGGGCGACAGCATCTACACCAACCCGCTGATCCTGGGTTACGCCTGGCAAAAGGGCCGGGTGCCGCTGTCCCATGCCGCGCTGATGCGGGCGATGGAGCTGAACGGCGTGCAGGTGGACAACAACAAGGCCGCATTTGAGTGGGGCCGCCAGTGCGCCGCCAACCTGCCCCAGGTGCAGGCCATGTTTGCTGCCCAGCAGGTCATCCAGCTGGTGAAAAAGCCCTCCCTGCAAGAGCTGGTGGCCAAGCGCGTGGCATTCCTCACCGATTACCAGGACAGCGCCTATGCGGCCGACTACCAGGCCTTTGTGAACCAGGTGCATGCGGCCGAAGCCAAGTTGGGCAGCAGCACGCGCCTGTCGCAAGCGGTGGCGCGCTATCTGTTCAAACTGATGGCCTACAAGGACGAGTACGAGGTGGCGCGCCTGCACACCACGGCCGAGTTCAGCGAGAAGATTGCCAGCATGTTCGAGGGCGACTACAAGATCGTGCACCACCTGGCGCCGCCCACCACGGCCAAGCGCAACGACAAGGGCGAGCTGGTCAAGAAGGCCTATGGCGGCTGGATGCGCAAGGCCTTTGGCGTGATGGCGGGGCTCAAGGGCCTGCGCGGCGGCGCACTCGATATCTTTGGCCGCACCGAAGAGCGCCGTACCGAGCGCGCGCTGATCCTGGAGTACCGTGCCTGCATCGAGGAGCTGCTGCAGGGCCTGAGCGCCGAACGCCTGGCGCTCGCCGTCGAGATCGCCAGCATCCCCGAAGACATCCGTGGCTACGGCCATGTCAAGGAGCGCCACCTGGCCGCTGCCCGTGCCAAATGGCAGCAGCTGATGGCGCGCTGGCGTGCCCCAGCGGATGCCGGCAATGCGCCGGTGGCCGCCAAGCCAGAACCGGCTCGGGTGTAAAGCTATTGGCCATCAGCCTCTGCACGCTATGCCGACCAAGCCGCCAGGACACCGTGTCTGGCGGCTTTTTTGTCAGCCTGCCGGGGTGGGTGGCGTGACAAATTTGTCATATCTAGCGGGGCTCCCACAGGATGGGCCAGGCATTTGGGCGCGTAAATACCATCGGATCTGCTGTGTTAGCCATAGTGGCTTCTACCAATACGCTGGCATGAAAACTGCTTAATTCCATGAAAACAACCGGAAAAACCAGAGGCATCCAAGGTATTGCCTGGGTGTTCGCAGAGGGGCACGCATACAATGCTTCTCTTTGGGCCTTGGTTTTGGTCATCCAGGCAAGGCCTGCATCCACGTTGGGAGCTTCATTTGTTTATCTCTTCTGCTTTTGCCCAGACCGCACCGGCTGCTGCTGCCTCCGGCGGCATGACCTCCACCCTCACCAGCATGCTGCCTTTGGTGCTGATGTTTGTGGTGCTGTATTTCCTGATGATCCGTCCTCAGATGAAGCGCCAAAAGGAAGCCCGTGCGATGATCGACGCGCTGGTCAAGGGCGACGAAGTGGCGACCAACGGTGGCCTGGTGGGCCGCGTGGTGGGCCTGGACGAACAGTTCCTGCAAGTAGAGTTGGCCCAGGGCGTCGTCGTGCAACTGCAGCGTGGTGCTGTGGTGCAGGTGCTGCCCAAGGGTACGCTGAAGTAATCCATCGTTGAAACAGCAATTGGCGCAGCATGGCTGCGCCTTCTATTTTGCGTAAGGTAAGAGCGCGATCATGAACCGTTATCCGGTCTGGAAGTACGCGATCATTGTGATCGCGCTTCTGGTAGGGGTTGTATACACCCTGCCCAACTTTTTTGGTGAGGCGCCTGCAGTCCAGGTCGCCTCGGTCAAGGCGACTGTCACGGTCGATTCTGCATTGCAGCAGCGCGTGGAGACGGTGCTGGCCGATGCCGACGTCAAGCCGCTGAGCATCGCGCTGGAAAACGGCTCGATCCGTGCCCGCTTCGAGAAGGAAGACGAGCAGCTCAAGGCCAAGGGCGTGCTCGAGCGCGCACTGATCCCTGACACCAGCGACCCCTCCTATGTGGTGGCGCTGAACCTGATCTCCCGCTCACCCGCCTGGCTCACCGCCTTGCATGCCAAGCCCATGTACCTGGGCCTGGACTTGCGCGGTGGCGTGCACTTCACCTTGCAGGTGGACATGCAGGCGGCGCTGACCAAGCGCACCGAAGCGCTGACCAGCGATGTGCGTCTGGCGCTGCGCGACAAGAAGATTCGCCACGGCGGTGTGAACCGCGAAGGCCAGTCGCTCGAAGTGCGCCTGCAAGACGAGGCCACGGCCACGACGGTGCGCAACCTGATTGTGGACACCATGCCCGACCTACAGGCCAACGTGGTCAGCACGGGCGGCGCCTATGTGGTGCGCGCCAACATCAAGCCTGAATCGCTGCGCAGCGTGCAAGAGCAAGCGCTCAAGCAGAACATCACCACCTTGCACAACCGTATCAATGAGCTGGGCGTTGCCGAGCCAGTGATCCAGCAGCAAGGCTCCGACCGCATCGTCGTGCAGTTGCCCGGCGTGCAGGATCCCGCACAGGCCAAGGACATCCTGGGCCGTACTGCGACCCTGGAAGTGCGTATGGTCGACGACAGCTCGGACGCGCGCGCTGCCGAAATGGGCACCGGCCCCGTGCCTTTTGGCTCTGAAAAGTACAGCGACCCGCATGGCCAGTCGATTGTCGTGAAAAAGCAGGTCATCCTGACCGGCGAGAACCTGAACGACGCGCAGCCCGGCTTTGACAGCCAGACCCATGAAGCGACCGTGAACCTGACGCTGGACGGCAAGGGCGCGAACATCTTCAAGCAGGTCACCAGCGAGAACATTGGCAAGCGCATGGCCATCCTGCTGTTTGAAAAGGGCAAGGGCCAGGTCGTGACCGCGCCGGTGATCCGCTCCGAAATCGGTGGCGGCCGCGTGCAGATCTCGGGCAGCATGACGACCAAGGAAGCCAGCGATACCTCGCTGCTGCTGCGTGCCGGCTCGCTGGCTGCGCCGATGGAAATCATCGAGGAATACACGATCGGCCCCAGCATGGGTAAAGAGAACGTGGAAGCCGGTATCAAGAGCATTGTGGGCGGCTTCATCGCGATTGCCGTCTTCATGTGCATCTACTACATGATCTTTGGCGTGGTCTCGACCATTGCGCTGGGCGTGAACGTCTTGCTGCTGCTGGCCATCCTGTCGATGCTGCAGGCCACCCTGACCCTGCCGGGCATTGCCGCCATGGCACTGGCCATCGGTGTGGCCATTGACTCGAACGTGCTGATCAATGAACGTGTGCGCGAAGAATTGCGCGCCGGTGCGTCGCCGCAGGCGGCCATCCATGCCGGTTATGAACATGCCTGGCACACCATCTTGGACTCCAACGTCACCACCTTGATCGTGGGCCTGGCGCTGCTGGCCTTTGGCTCGGGCCCGGTGCGCGGCTTTGCGGTGGTGCACTGCATCGGCATTCTGACCAGCATGTTCTCGGCCGTGTTCTTCTCGCGTGGCCTGGTCAACCTCTGGTATGGCCGCCGCAAGAAGCTCAAGAGCGTGTCGATCGGTCAGGTCTGGAAGCCCGAGGGCGAAGACCACCGCTCCGTGGCATCTGCTAAACGTTAAGGAGGAAGACCATGGAATTCTTCCGTATCAAAAAAGACATCCCTTTCATGAAATACGCGTTGGTGCTCAACGCGATTTCGGTCATCACCTTTGTGCTGGCGGTGTTCTTCCTGACCACCCGTGGCCTGCACCTGTCGGTGGAGTTCACCGGCGGCACCGTCATGCAGGTGGCCTACGAGCAGCCAGCGGACGTGGGCAAGATCCGCGAACAGGTCGCCTCGCTCGGCTACCAGGACATCCTGGTGCAGAACGTGGGCAGCGCTGACCGCGTGATGATCCGCCTGCCGATCGAAAAAGGCGTGACCACGGCCCAGCAGGGCGAGAAGGTCATGGGCGCGCTCAAGGCGGCCGATCCCGGGGTGACCTTGCTGCGCAGCGAGTTCGTCGGCCCCTCGGTCGGTGAGGAGCTGGTGCATGGCGGCCTGATGGCGCTGGGCGCCGTGGTGCTGGGCATCGTGATCTACCTGGCCATGCGCTTTGAGTGGAAGTTCGGTGTGGCTGCGGCCATCGCCAACTTGCATGACGTGGTGATCATCCTGGGCTTTTTCGCCTTCTTCCAGTGGGAGTTCTCGCTGGCCGTGCTCGCCGGTGTGCTGGCGGTGCTGGGCTACTCGGTCAATGAGTCGGTGGTGATCTTTGACCGGATCCGTGAGGCATTCCGCAAGTTCCGCAAGCTCAGCACGCCCGAAGTGATCGACCACGCCATCACCTCGACGATGAGCCGGACCATCATCACCCACGCCTCCACCGAGGCGATGGTGCTGTCGATGTTTCTTTTTGGCGGTGCCAGCTTGCATTACTTTGCGTTGGCGCTGACTATTGGTATTCTTTTTGGTATCTACTCGTCGGTGTTCGTCGCTGCGGCCATCGCCATGTGGCTGGGCGTCAAACGCGAAGACTTGGTCAAGGTCAGCCAAAAGGACCTGGACCCGAACGACCCCAATGCCGGGGCTACGGTATAAAGCAGACCGATAAGGGATGGGATTTCTGTGGCTGTTGCACCTTCGCACCATCGCACCTGGCAAAAAAAGCTCGCCCGTGAAGCGCGGCTGAGATTTGTCGGGGGCTTGTGCGTGGGTCTGCCCGGGGTGGCAGCGCGCTTGCGCGCCGAGCTGCTCCAGATCATGGCGCGGCCCAGTACCGATCCCGCCCGCTCGCATGTCGCGCTGTCGGCTGCCATTACCGAGTTTGACAGCCGCCAGCAAGCCTGGCTGGACAGCGCCAACAGGCTGCTGCGCCAAAGCCTGCTGGCGGGCGAGCCGGCCCCCGAGCCGGTGGCAGCGCCCCCCACCATCACCAGCTTCGAGCTGGTCAGCAACGAGGCCATCGAAGGCCGCATCATCGCCTCGCGCCTGGCAGCCCAGCTGCTGGAGCTGGTGGCGCTGGAGCTGGACAGCGTGCGCCGCGTGACCCAGTTTCTGGAAGACCAGGAGCTGGGCCCAGCTGACGCGCTGCGCCCCGAGACCTGGTGCCTGCGGCTGATCGAAGCCTGGGAAGCCGCGGGCCTCAGCCGCAAGACGCTGGACCTGCTCTGGACGCCGATGCTCGAAGCGCTGGCGCCCCTGGGCATCAGCGGCTACACGGCGGTGCGGCGCTTCTATGACGAGCAAGGCGCGGCCAGCGAAGACGAGCTGCGCAGCTACCGCATCAAACGCACTGAAAGCGAGCGCCATGCACCGGCGGCAGCTGCTGCGGCAGCAGCTGCCGCCCAGCAGGCGGGCGGCATGGCTGCAGCGCAAGGAGCCGCAGGCGCGGCCTCGGGTGCGGCCAGCATGCCTTCGGGCCTGATGCCAGCTGGCGGCGCCGGTGCCCCCGGTTGGGTGGCCATGGGTGCAGCCCGCCAGAAGAGCCAGGGCGTATTGGCGCAGCTGCGGGGCTTTTTGCAGAATGTCGCCGGCAGCCGCTCCAATGGCGGGCCGCCCCCGGGGCGCGCCTCCCTGGGAGACGCTGGCGGCTATGTGATCTCGCCAGCGCTGCAGCATGCGCTGGTCTCGCCGCCCACGGCGATCCAGTCGGCCTGGTTCCATACCGCGCCGGCCGATGACGATTTTGACCCCGGACAGGTGGTGGCGCCGGTAGCACTGGCGGTGCGCCAGCAATCGTCGGCACTCAAGAGCGTGGCCTCGTCCGACGAGGAAAAGGCGATCATCGAGATCATCGCCTTGATGTTCCAGAGCATCCTGAACGAAGACCGCATCCCGGCCGGTATCCGCATCTGGTTTGCACGCCTGCAGGTGCCGGTGCTGCGCGTGGCGCTGGCCGAGCCGGCGTTCTTCAACGACACCGAACACCCCGCGCGCCAGCTGATCGACCGCATGGGCGCCTGCGTGCTGGGCTTTGAGGCCGCTGCGCTCAATGGCACGACCTTGGAGGCCGAGGTCAAGCGGGTGGTGCAGGTCATCGAGCAGTACCCGGACACCGGCAGCCGCGTGTTCCAGCTGGTGCTCAAGGAATTCCAGAAATTTCTCGAAAAGAACCTGACCGGCCAGACTGCCACCGCGCGCGAGCTGGTGAGCCTGGCCCAGCAGATCGAGCAAAAGGAAACGCTGGCCATCCAGTACACCATCCAGCTGCGCGACATGCTGCTGGAGATGCCGGTGGACAGCGATGTGCGCGAATTCCTGTTCAAGCAGTGGTCCGATGTGCTGGCCATGTCGGCCATTCGCTTTGGCGCCGAGCACGAGAACACGCAAAAATTCAAGAAGGCCGCGCTGGACCTGGTCTGGTCGGCGTCGGCCAAGCCCAGCAAGGAAGAGCGCGCCAAGGTGATCCGCCAGTTGCCGCTGTTGCAAACCGTGCTGCGCCAGGGTTTGACCTTGTCGAACATCGTCGGTGAGCGCCAGGACGAGATGATCAAGAGCCTGATGGACATCGTGGCCGAGGCCTTCCTGGCCAAGACCAATGAGATCCCGCAGGAGCGCATCATTGCGCTGGCTGAGCGCCTGGCCCATCTGGAAGATGCCCTTGATGAGGTGGTGACCGAGGAGTACCCGCTCAGCGCCGAGAGCATCGAGCTGATGCTGGGCATCGACACCAGCAGCATCCAGGTGATTGCCGATGATGGTGCGCTGGTACAGCCCGAAGTGCTGGAGTGGGCGAAAAACCTGTCGCTGGGCAACTGGTTCCTGCTGGACCACAATGCCAGCCCGCTGCAGGTGCAGTATGTCTGGCACAGCCAGCACAAGCAGCTGCATCTGTTTGCAGCGCTGAGCGGCTCGTGCTTTCTCTTCCAGATGCGGCGCATGGGCCACTACCTGCAGGCCGGCCTGTTGCTGCCGCGCGATGCCGAAGGCATCACCGCGCGCGCCGCCCGCGATGCGCTGGCCAAGATCGAGGCCAACCCCGAGCGGCTCCTGCAGTAAGGCTGCTGGATCTAGCCTGCCGCCAGGCGCTGGAACAAGCCGCCGGGCAGGCGCGCCACCCGGCCTTGGAGTTCGAGCTCCAGCAGCTGGATCTGCAGGCTGGCGATATCGATGCCGGTGCGGCTGCACAGGCTGTCCAGATCGACCGGGTCAAAGCCCAGCGCTTGGAGCAAACCCTGGTCATTCTTGTCGTTGCCGGCCGTTGTGCCAGGCGCGGCCGCTGGGGCAGGTTCTGCAGCTGGCGCCCGCGCGGCTGCACCGCCCAGCGCCGGCAGCTCTTCCAGAATATCTTCCACCGATTCCACCAGCTTGGCGCCCTGGCGGATCAGCGCATGGCAGCCTTTGCTTTGCGGCGCATGGATGGAGCCGGGGATGGCGAAGACCTCGCGCCCCTGCTCGCTGGCCAGCCGGGCGGTGACCAGGGAGCCGGAGGCGGTCGCCGCCTCGACCACCAAGGTGCCGCTGGCCAGGCCGGCAATCAGCCGGTTGCGTTTGGGAAAGTTCTGCGCCAGCGGGGGCGTGCCCAGGTGGTATTCGCTGACGATCCAGCCCTGCTCGGCAATCTGCGCGGCCAACGGGTGGTTGGCCCGGGGGTAGACCCGGTCGATGCCGGTGCCGACCACGGCGATGGTGGCGGGTTGCGTCGCCGTTGCGGCCTCCAGCGCGCCCGCATGGGCGGCGGCGTCAATGCCCAGCGCCAGGCCGGAGACGACGGTCACACCCTGGCGCGCGAGGGTCTGCGCAAA